>SCTT01000021.1 GCA_004322435.1 bacterium | reverse complement strand
CGCGCTCGCCTAAGAGGTTCAGATTCGGGCCATGCAGGACCAGGACGTTCATCTTCACGGCCGCACCCCCAGTTGAGCCAGCACGGCGAGCACCTGCGCCCGCGTCACGACGTCGGTGCGCTCCGGCCGGGCGAGGCCCTTGAGCAGCACGAAGACCGGACGCCCGCCGCGGGCCTTCTTGTCCATCAGGAGCCGCTCGGCCAGGTCCCCCGCGCGCACGCCCGCAGGGACTCGGACCGACGGCAGGCGCGCCAGGAGGTCCGACACGAGCGCGGCATCCGCCGGCCGGGACAGCCCGCCGCGGCCGCGCGAGAGCAGGACCGCCGCGCGCATGCCGAAGGCGACCGCCTCCCCGTGGCGCACCGCGTAGCCCGAGGCCGACTCGAGCGCGTGCCCCAAGGTGTGGCCGAAGTTGAGCAGCTCGCGGCGGCCGCTCAAGTCGCGCTCGTCGGCGGCGACCACGCGGGCCTTGAGCTCAAGCGCGCGCTTCACCGCCCAGGCCACCGCGGCGGGACGACGCGCGGCGAGCTCCGGCCAGCGCCGGTCGAGCGCGCGCGCGAAGGCGCCGTCGAGGACGAGGCCGTATTTGACGACCTCGGCGAGCCCCGAGGCGTAGTCGCGCTCGGGCAGCCCGGCCAAGGCCGCCGGGTCGGCCACGACGAGGGCGGGCTGATGGAAGGCCCCCACCGCGTTCTTGGCGACCGGGATGTTCACGCCGGTCTTTCCGCCCAGGCAGGAATCCGACTGCGCGAGCAGGGTCGTCGGCACCTGCACGAGCGGCACCCCGCGCATCCAGGTCGCCGCGCCGAAGCCCGCCGCGTCGCCGACGGTGCCGCCGCCCAAAGCCACGACGGGGTCGCGCCGCTCGTGGCGCGTCTGCGCGAGGAAGGCCCAGAGGCGTTCGGCCTGGCGCAGAGTCTTCGCCGCCTCGCCGCGCGGCAGCACGAAGAGGGGGGCCTCCCAGCCGGCACGCCGGAAGGCGGCGGCGATGGTCCGGCCCAGGCCGGCAGCGAGCCGGGAATCGGTGACGAGCGTGGCGCGGCGCCGCGCCGCGTGGCGGGCGACCAGCGCCGGCAGGCGTCCGAGAAGCCCGGGGCCGACCCGGATCTCGGTCACAGGGCCTCCCCGAGGCGCGCCGCCAGACGCCGCGCCACGGCCTCGGGCGCGCCGACGTCCGAGCGCACGGCGAGGTCGGCGGCCGCCGCGTAGAGCGGCCGCCGCTCGGCATAGAGCGCCCGGGCCTTGGCCCACAGCGGCCGTCCGGCGGCGCCGTCGCGCTCGGCGCGCCTTGAAGAGGCCGCGTAGCCGGCCTTGAGCCAGGCGACCGCCCCCGCGCGTCGCATCAGGCGCGTGTTGGCCGGGCGGGTCACCGCGCCGCCGCCCACGGCGACGACGGCGCGGGGCACGCGCGCGGCGCGGGCCAGGGCCTTGGCCTCCCGGCGCCGGAAGCCCGCCTCGCCCTCGGCCGCGAAGACCTGCGGGACGGTGCGCCGGGCCAGCGCCGCCACCAACGCATCGGTGTCGACGAAAGGGCGCCCGCTCAGGCGCGCGTAGGCCTTGCCCACCGAGGTCTTCCCGGCGGCCATGAAGCCCACGAGGAACACCCTATCGCCGCGACGCCGCATAGTGGGCCTTGAGCTCCTTCAAGGAATCCCCGCCGAACTTGAGGAGCATGTGGTCGGCCAGCTCCAGGCAGATGAGCGACTCGGCGATGACCGCGGCGGCGGGCACCGCGCAGGTGTCCGAGCGCTCGATGTGGGCCGCCGCGGGCTTGCGCGCCGCCAGGTCCACCGAGGGCAGCGGGTTCATCAAGGTCGCGATGGGCTTGAGCGCCCCGCGCACGACCAGCGGTTCGCCGGTGGTGACGCCGCCGTCGACGCCGCCCGAGCGGTTGGTCTTGCGCACGACCTTCGTGCGCTTCGCGTTCCAGTAGAAGGCGTCGTGGACCTCGGAGCCGCGCAGGGAAGCCCCCGCGAACCCCAGGCCGACCTCGACGCCTTTGACGGCGTTCAAGCTCATCACGGCCTTGGCCAGGTCGCCTTCGAGGCGCCGGTCCCACTGCGCGTAGGAGCCCAGCCCCGGGGGGAGCCCCAGCGCCGTCACCTCGAAGACGCCGCCGACGGTGTCCCCCGCGGCCTTCGCGGCGTCGACCGCCGCCTTCATCCCCGCGTCGTCCTCGGCTCCGCCCACCGACACGACGCGGCTTCGGACCTGGACGCCCATCTCGGACAGGAGCGAGCGCGCCGCCGTGGCCAGGGCCACGCGCATCGCCGTCTCGCGCGCGCTCGCGCGCTCCAAGACGTCCCGCATGTCCTCGTGGCCGTACTTGAGGGCGCCGACGAGGTCGGCGTGGCCGGGGCGCGGCACGCGCACCGCGCGCTTGCGCGGGCCCGGGCCCTCGGCGGCCATGACCTCGGCCCAGTTCTTGAAGTCCTTGTTGACGATGGAGAGCGCCAGCGGCCCGCCGGTCGTCTTCCCCATGCGCACCCCGCCCAGGATGTCGGCGGCGTCGTCTTCGATCTTCATCCGGTTCCCGCGGCCGTAGCCGGCCCGGCGGCGCGCCGCCTGCTCGCGCAGCTGCGCCGTGCCGAAGGGGACGCCCGCCGGCAGCCCTTCCAAGATGCCGGTCAGCGCCGGCCCGTGCGACTCGCCGGCGGTGAGCATGCGCAGGACCCTCATAGCAGACCCTCCAGGTGCGCCTCGCCGGCGCGGATCTCCGGCTCGCCCAAGGCGTCTCCGAAAAAGAGCTTCCACGCCGCGGCGCCCTGGCGCACCAGCATGCCGAGGCCGCCGAGCGGCCGAGCCCCGGCGGCGCGCGCCTGGGCCATGAAGGGCGTCTCTTGGGGGCGGTACAGCAGGTCCACCGCCCAGGCCCCTTCCCGAAAACGCGCGCCGTCCGGCAGCGGCGAGCCGCCCCCCAGGCCGGCCGCCGTCGCGTTGACCACGAGGTCGGCCCCGGCGATGACGCCCGCGGCGCCCTCGAGCCCCCCGTAGGCCAGGCCGAAGCGCTTGGCCAAGGAAGCCGCGCGCTCGGGAGTGCGGTTTAAGACCATCACGTCGGCCGCGCCGGAGCGCCGCAGGGCGGCGACGACCCCGGCCGCGGCGCCGCCGGCGCCCAGCACGACGCAGCGCGTGCCGAAGGGCTCGCAGCCGGCCGCCGTCAGGGAATCGAGGAAGCCCTGGGCGTCCGTGTTGTAGCCGATGGCCCGCCCGTCGCGGAAGAGGAGCACGTTGGCGGCCCCGGGCTGTTCGGCCGAAGCGTCGAGCTCGTCGGAGAGCTGGGCGGCGAGCTCCTTGTGGGGCAGGGTGACGTTCCAACCGACCCAGACGCTCTCGCTGCGCGCGTAGGTGAACGTCTCCCGGAAAGCGGCATGGGTGACCTTCAGCGCCTCGTACTCGAGGTCCCGGCCGCGGGCCTTCGACCAGAAGGCGAACAGGCGCGGCGAGAGCGAGTGCGCGACGGGGTCTCCGACGACGGCGGCTTTAAGCTGCCTCATGCGCCGGCCGCCGTCAGGTCTTTGAAGAAGGACGGGTAGGACACCGCCGCGCAGGCGGCGTCCGAGAGCTCCACCGGCCCCGCTCCGGCGAGCGCGGCCACCGCGAAGGCCATGGCGAGGCGGTGGTCGCCAAAAGTCTCGACGCGCCCGCCATGCCAGCGCGCCGGGCCGCGCACGACGAGCGCCTCGCCGTCGGCGCGCGCTTCGGCGCCCAGCGCGGTCAGCGCGGCGGCGGTGCCGGCCAGGCGGTCGGACTCCTTGTGCCGCAGCTCGGCCAGGCCTTCCAGGCGGCTTTCGCCGTCGGCGAAGGCGCAGAGGACGGCCAAGAGCGGCACCTCGTCGACGAGGCCGGGCACGCGGTCGGCGGCCAGGCGCAGGGGCTTCAGGGGGCCGTGCACGGCCGTCACGTCGCCCACCGTCTCGCGGGCGTGCACGCCGCCGCGCTCCCAGGAGACCCGCCCCCCCATCTCCTTGAGGGCCGTAAAAAATCCAAGACGGCCTTCGTTGAGCAGGACCCGCGTCAAAGTCAGGCGCGAGCCGGGCACGAGGACGGCGGCGGCGGCGAAGAACGCGGCGGAGGAAGGGTCGCCGGGCACGGTCAGGGCCTTGTCGGAGCGCAGCGGCCCCGGGTGGCCGAGGAAGGCGAGCATGCGCTCGGTGTGGTCGCGCGTCCCGAAGGGGTCTTCCACCTGCGTCTCCCCCTCGGCGTAGAGCCCGGCGAGGAGGACGGCGGACTTGACCTGAGCGCTCGGCACCGGGAGCTTGTAGCGGATGCCCTTGAGCGCGCGGCCGCGCACCGTGACCGGGGGCTTGCCCGCGGTGGTCGCGATGTCGGCGCCCATCAGCCGCAGGGGCGCCGCGACGCGCTCCATCGGGCGGCCGGAGAGCGAGGAGTCGCCGAAGAGCTCGGCCGCGAAAGCCTGGCCCGACAGGACGCCCATGAGTAGGCGCATCGTGGTGCCCGAGTTTCCGCAGTCGAGGGGGCCCGCCGGGGCTTTAAGGCCCCGCAGGCCCCGGCCGACGACGCTCACGAGGCCGGCGCTCTCCTGGAAGCTCGCGCCCATGGCCTCGAGGCAGCGTCGCGTGGAGGCCACGTCCTGCCCGCCCGAGAGCCCCCGCACCGAGAGCGTCCCCTCGGCTAGCGCCCCCAAGAGCAGCGCGCGGTGGCCCACCGACTTGTCGCCGGGGACCTGCACCGAGCCCGAAAGCGGGCCGCGCGCGCCGAGGACGGTCTTCGCGCTCACATCGTGTAGCCCAGGACGCCCCCGAGCTTCTTTAAGACCTCGACGAGCGCCGCGAACTCGGCGGGAGGCATCGCCTGTGGGCCGTCGCAGAGCGCCTCCGCCGGGCGGTCATGCACCTCGATGATGACGCCGTGCGCCCCCACGGCCGCCGACGCCTTCGCGAGCGGCGCGACCTTGTCGCGCAGGCCGGTGCCGTGGCTGGGGTCGACTAAGACCGGCAGGTGCGAGAGCTTCTGGGCGACCGGGACCGCGTTTAGGTCCAGCGTGTTCCGCGTATGGCTCGAGAAGGTGCGGATGCCGCGCTCGCAGAGGATGACCCGCTTGTTGCCCTCCGAGAGCAGGTACTCGGCCGACTGCAGCCACTCGTCGACGGTGGCGGAGAGCCCGCGCTTGAGGAGGACCGGCTTGTCGAGCTTGCCCGCCTCCTTGAGGAGGGCGAAGTTCTGCATGTTGCGCGCGCCGATCTGGATGACGTCGGCGTACTTGTAGACGAGGGCCAAGGACTCGGGGTCCAAGGCCTCGCTCACGACCGGCAGGCCGGTCTCGGCGCGCGCCTCGGCGAGGATCTTGAGGCCCTCCTCGCCCATGCCCTGGAAGGCGTAGGGGGAGGTGCGCGGCTTGAAGGCGCCCCCGCGCAGCACGTGCGCGCCGCCGGCCTTGACCTGCCGCGCGATGCGCAGGGTCTGCTCGCGGCTCTCGACCGCGCAGGGCCCGGCCATCACCACGAAGCGCCCGGCTCCCACCTTGAGCCCGGGGACGATCTCGACGGCGCTGTCGCCGTGTTGGAAGTCGCGGCCGGCCAGCTTGTAGGACTTGGTGACCGGGATGGCCTGCTTGACCCCCGGCAGGACCTCGAAGACGCGCGGGTCGAGCGGCCCGGGATTGCCGGTGACCCCTACCGCGGTGCTGTTGGCGCCGGGGATGACGTGCGCCTTGAACCCCAGCTGCTCGACGCGCGCGACGACCTCCGCGAGGTTGGCCTTGGTGTGCTCACCGTCCATCAGGATCAGCATGTCATCTCCTCATCGCGGCGGACAGCGCCGCCGCGGCCTCGGCGAGGCGCCGCGCGCCCTCCGCCGGGTCCGGTCCTTCCAAAAGCCTCACGAGCGCGCTGCCGACGACCACGCCGTCGGCCAGCTTCGCCGCCGCCGCGGCCTGCTCCGGGTCCGACACGCCGAAGCCGTAGGCGACCGGCAGCGTCCCCGCGGCGCGCTTGACCCGCGCCAGCTCCTCGGCCGCCCCCGCGGCCAAGGAAGCCGAGGCGCCGGTCACGCCCAGGCGCGACACATAATAGAGGAAACCGGAGGAGGCGCGCGCCGCCGCGGCGAGGCGCGCGTCGTCTGTGGTCGGCGCGGCGAGGAAGACCGTGGCGAGGCCCGCCGCCGCGCACGCCGCGCGGTGCTCGTCCGCCTCCTCCACCGGCAGGTCCACCACGAGGACGCCGTCGGCGCCGGACGCGGCCGCGCGCTTCGCGAAGCCCTCCCAGCCCAGGGCCGCGACGGGGTTGGCGTAGGTGAAGAGGACGGCCGGCAGCGTCAGCCCCGCGGCGCGCTCGGCCGCGAGGAGCTCGAGCACGCCCGAAAGCGTCGTGCCGGAGGCCAGACCCCGCTCCGCCGCGCGCTGGTTTACGGGGCCGTCGGCCACCGGGTCCGAGAACGGGATGCCGAGCTCGACGACGTCGGCGCCCGCGCGCGCCAGGGCGTCTAAGTGGCGGCCGGTCCATTCGAGCGTGGGGTCGCCCGCGGTCAGATAGGGGATGAAGGCCGCGCGGCCCTCGGCCGCGGCCTTCGTGAAGGCGGCGACGATCCGTTCCTTACCCATCGCCGCGCGCCTTCCTGACGGATTCCACGTCCTTGTCGCCGCGCCCCGAGAGGTTGAGGACCACGAGCTTCCCCTTCCAGGCCTTCGCCTCGCGGCACAGCCAGGCGACCGCATGGGAGCTTTCGAGCGCGGGCAAGATGCCCTCGGTGCGGGCCAGCCGGTCGAAGGCGGCCAAAGCCTCGGCGTCGGTGACCGATTCGTAGCGCGCGCGGCCGCTCTCGGCCAGGGCCGCGTGCTCGGGGCCCACGGCGGGGTAGTCCAAGCCCGCCGACACGCTGTGGGTGTCGCGCACCTGGCCGTGGCCGTCCTGCAGGAGCACGGTGAAGGAGCCGTGAAGGATGCCCGGGCGCCCGCCCCCCTCGCCGGGGGCGAAGCGCGCCGCGTGCTCGCCGGGCCCGAAGCCGGTGCCGCCCGCCTCGACGCCCACCAAGGCCACGGAGGCGTCGGCCAAGAACCCCGAGAAGAGCCCGATGGCGTTGGAGCCCCCGCCGACGCAGGCCACGGCCAGGTCCGGCAGGCGTCCGGCCGCGGCGAGGACCTGCGCGCGCGCCTCGGTCCCGATGACCTCGTGAAAGCCCCGGACCATCGCCGGGAAGGGGTGCGGGCCCAGCGCCGAGCCGAGGACGTAGTGCGTGTCTTTGACGCTGGCGGCCCAGTCGCGCATCGCCTCGTTGACGGCGTCCTTCAAGGTCTTGGAGCCGGACTCCACCGCGCGCACCTCGGCCCCCAACAGGCGCATCCGGTACACGTTGAGCGCCTGGCGCTCCATGTCGACCGAGCCCATGTAGACCACGCAGGACAGGCCCAGGCGCGCCGCGGCCGTGGCCGTCGCGACGCCGTGCTGGCCCGCCCCCGTCTCGGCGATGACGCGGGTCTTGCCCATGCGCTTGGCCAAGAGCACCTGGCCCACGGTGTTGTTGATCTTATGGGCGCCGGTGTGCGCGAGGTCCTCGCGCTTCAAAAACAGCGTGAGACCGAGCTCCCCCCCCAAACGCACGGCGGGCGTCAGGGCGGTGGGGCGGCCTACGAAGTCTTTCAGGAGCGCCGCCAGCTCCGCCGCGAAGGCCGGCTCGTCTTTAAGGCGCCGCCAGGCGGCCTCGAGCTCCATCAGCGGCCCCATCAAGGTCTCGGGCGCGTAGCGCCCCCCGAACCGACCGAACCTGCCGTTCATAGGAGCCCCGCCGCGGCGTCCGCGCGCCGCACGGCCGCGAAGAAGGCCTCGAGGGCCGGGCCTTCCTTGACTCCCGGGGAGCGTTCGACGCCGCTCGACACGTCGACGCCCCAGGGCTTGGCGCGCGACACCGCCGCCTCGACGTTCTGCGGCGTGAGCCCGCCGGCCAAGAGCGTCCGCGGCCGCCGCGCGGCGAGCCGCCCGGCCAGGCCCCAGTCCACCGTAGGCTCGCCCGGCACGCCCTTCGACCGGTCCACCAGGAGCCAGCGCGCCGAGCGGGCCGCCGCCGACGGGATGTCGGCCTCCGCGCCGAGCGTCACCGCCTTCACCACCCGGCCGTCCCCGAGCACCCCCGAGAGGAGGTCCGTCTCGGCGCCGTGGAGCTGGATGAGGTCCAAGCCCGCCTCCTCGGCGGTGCGGCGCACCTCGGCCTCGGGCTGGTCGGCGAAGACGCCGACGTTGAAGACGCCCGCGCCGGCTCCCTGCATGGCCCGGCGCGCGGCCTCGACCGTCACGACGCGCGGCGTGCCCGGCACGAACACAAATCCCAGCGCCCAGGCTCCCAGGCGCGTCGCCGTGTAGGCGTCTTCGGCGCGGGTCAGGCCGCAGACCTTGACCCGCGTTCCCACGGGACGGCCCAGCAGGCGAGCGAGCGCGGCGCCCGGCCGGCCGGTCTTCGTCAAAGCCGTGCCGACCAGCGCCGCCGAACAGCCGGCGCGCGCCATCTCGGCGAGGCCCGCGGGCTCGCTCACGCCGCTTTCCCCCACCACGACGGCCCCGGCGGCCTTCGCCAACGGCGCCAGGCGGGCCGTGGTGCCGGGGTCCACGGCCAAGGTCTTGAGGTTCCGGTTGTTGACGCCGACGAGCCGCGCGCCGACGGCCAGCGCGCGGCGCAGCTCGTCTTCGTCGTGGACCTCGACGAGGGCCGACAGGCCCCAGGCGACGGCCTTCTCGTAGAGGGCGCGGAGCCGGGAGTCGTCTAAGGCCGCGACGATGAGGAGCACCGCGTCGGCCCCGTGCGCGCGCGCCTCGAGGAGCTGGTACTCGTCTAAGACGAAGTCCTTGCGCAGGACGGGGATGCCCACCGCCGCGCGCGCCGCGTCCAGGTCCGCCAGGCTCCCTTTGAAGAACTCCGGCTCGGTCAGCACGGACACGGCCGCGGCGCCGTGGTCCTGGTACTCGTAGGCGCAGGCCCCGGCGTCCAAGCCCGGCGCCAGGTCCCCCTGCGAGGGTGAGGCGCGCTTGACCTCCGCGATGACGCGGATGTCCCCGCCCGTGAGCGCCGCCGCCAGGTCCGCGGGCGGGCGGGCGGGCAGGCGCGCGCGGAGCACGGCCTCGGGGACCGCGCGCTTGGCCTCCTCCACCCGGCGGGCCGTCGCCTGGAGGATGCGCTCGAGGATGGGGACCGCGCTCATGCGGGCTTGCCTCCCCGGCGCGCGAGCTCGAGGGCCGCGCGCGCCGCGCCCGAGAGCAGCGCTTCGCGGGCGCCTCGAAGGCCGGCCGCCAGCGAGTCCGCCAAGCCGCCGGCGACGAGCGCCGCCGCGGCGTTCAAGGCGACCGCGTCGGCGACCGCTCCTTCGGCGCCTTCGAGGACGGAGACGATGACGGCCGCGTTCTCGGCGGCGGTGCCGCCGCGCAGCTCGGCGACGGCCCGGCGGGGCAGGCCCATCCCCTCGGGAGTCACCTCGGACTCGCGCACCCCGCCTTCGGGGTCCGCGTGGACCATGCGCGAGGGCCCGCACACCGAGAGCTCGTCGAGCCCTTCGGCGCCGCGCACGACGAGCGCCCGCTCGGCGCCGAGCGCCAGGAGGACCTCGGCGTAGGTCTTGAGCAGGGCGTCGTTGAAGACGCCCACGACCTGGCGACGGGCCAGCGCGGGGTTGACGAGGGGCCCGAGCAGGTTGAAAACGGTGCGCACGCCCATCGCCTTGCGGGCCGGGCCGACGGCGGCCAACGCCGGATGGTAGCGCGGGGCGAACAGGAAGACGAACCCCGAGGCCTCGAGCGCCCGGGCGGCCTCGTCGGGCCCCAGGTCCACCGGCACGCCCAGGGCCTCCAGGACGTCGGCCGAGCCCGACTTGCTCGATACCGCGCGGTTGCCGTGTTTGGCGACCGCCGCCCCGGCGCCCGCCGCGACGAAGGCGGCCGCCGTCGAGAGGTTGACCGTGTGCAGGCCGTCGCCGCCGGTGCCGCAGGTGTCCACGAGCGGCGCCCGCGAGACGGCCGGGAGCTTCACCGCGCGCGCGCGCAGGCCCTCCGCCAGGCCCGTCAGCTCGTCGGCCGTGGGCTGGCGGCCGTTCATCGCCGACAGGAAGGCGGTCCGCGCCGCGTCCGTGGTTTCGGGAGCGACCAGCTCGTCTAAGGCGTGGTGCGCCTCCTCGCGCGTCAAGCGGAAGCCCAGGCCGGCCTTCTCGGAGAGCTCGGCCAGGCTCATGCGCGGACCTCCAGGAAGTTGGCGAGCATCCGCGCGCCCGAGTCGGTCGCGAAGGATTCCGGGTGGAACTGGACGCCGAAGGCGGGCCAGCGGCGGTGGCGCAGGGCCATCACGACGCCGTCCTCGGAGCGCGCCGTCACGGCGAGCTCCCGGGGCAGGCCCCGTTCGAGGACGGCCAGCGAGTGGTAGCGCGCGACCGACACCGGGCGCGGGACGCCCTTAAAGAGGCCCTTCCCGTCGTGGTCCACGCGCGAGAGCTTGCCGTGGACGATGCGCGGGGCGCGCACGACACGCCCGCCCAGCGCGTGCGCGAGCGCCTGGTGGCCGAGGCACACGCCCAAAAGCGGCGTCGTCGGGCCGAGCGCCCGGATGAGCTCCAGGCAGGCGCCCGACTCCTCGGGGCGGCCCGGGCCGGGCGAGAGCACGACGTGGGTCGGCGCCAAGCGCCGCGCCGAGTCCGCGTCCACCGCGTCGTTGCGGCGCACGACGACCCGCGCGCCCAGGCCCGCCAGGGCCTGGAACAGGTTGTAGGTGAAGGAATCGTAGTTGTCGACCAGCAGCACCCGCTTCACGCGGCCTCCAGCGCGCGCAGCGCCGCGGCGGCCTTGGCGTTCACCTCGCGCCACTCGGCGGCGGGGCGCGAGTCGTAGACGACGCCGGCACCCGCCTGCGCGCGCACGGTCCAGCCGGCCGCGCGGCGGCGCATCGACAAGGAGCGGATGGCGATGGCGCTGTCGAGGTTGCCGTGGTAGTCCGAGTAGACGACGGCCCCGGCGTAGAAGCCGCGCGGCTCGTGCTCGAGCCCCGCGAGCAGGCTCATCGCCTTGATCTTGGGCGCCCCCGACACGGTCCCGGCCGGGAAGCAGGAGGCCAGCGCGTCCCAGGCGCCGCGCCCGGGGGCCAGCCGGCCGGTGACGGTGCTCACCAGGTGCATCACGTGCGAATAGCGCTCCACCGAGCGGTAGACCGGCACGCGCACCGAGCCGGGCCGCGCGACGCGGCCGATGTCGTTGCGGCCCAGGTCCACCAGCATCAGGTGCTCGGCGCCCTCCTTGACGCTGGCCACGAGCTCGCGCTCGCGCGCGGCGTCCTCCTCGGGACCCGCGCCGCGGGGACGCGTGCCGGCGATGGGGCGCGTCTCGAGGGCGCCCTGATGGCAGCGCACCAAGGTCTCGGGTGAGGCGCCGAGCCAGGCCTCGCGGCGGCCTTCCAAAAGGAAGAGATAGGGCGAAGGGTTCAGGCGGCGCAGCGCGCGGTAGACCGCCGAGGGCGTCTTGCGGGTGGCCGCCTCGAAGGGCGCCGACAAGACTCCCTGGAAGATATCCCCGGCGCGGATGCGGGCCTTAAGCGCCCGCACGCCGGCCTCGAAGGCCGCGCGCGCCATGAGCGGCCGGGCGGGGGAGCCTCCGCGCGCCGAAGGCTCTTCCTTTATAAGAGGGGCGGCCAGGCGACGGGCCATCGCGTCCAAAGCGGCTTTCCCGCCGCCGTTTGAGACCAGGACCACCCGCCCGCGGACGTGGTCGTAGGCGGCCACGTCCCTAAAGAGCCATAGGCGCGCCTCGTCGCCGCCGGGGTCGCGCAGGCCGGCGGCGGGCTCCAGGTGGCGGACCATCTCGTAGCCCAGCCAGCCGACGAGGCCCCCCGCGAAGGGCGGCAGGCCCGGAATCGGCTCCGCCCGCAGGGCGGCGGCATACGCCTTGAGCGCCGCGAAGGGGGACCCGGGGAGGACGCGCTCGCGCCCCCCGGAGCGGACGACGGCCCGCCCGCCCCGGACGGCCAGCTCTTCGGCCGGGCCGGCGCCCAAAAAGGACCAGCGCGCGGCGCCCCCCGCCGACGCGCCGCTCTCGAGCAAGAACGAGGGCTCGCCGGGACGGCGCAGGCGCAGATAGGCCGCCACCGGCGTCAATAAGTCGCCGGGCAGCTCGCGGACGGTCGGTCGAGGCATCCTTTTCATAGACAAAAAATAAGCCCACTTCCGAAGAAGTGGGTCGTCTGCTGCGCGAAAAAACCTAAGTCAGCGGACGACCCCTAGAAGGGGCGCCACCAAGACCAGAGGTTCTTCGCGGTTCCGTTCACGACCCCTCCATTATAGGGGCCACGGCTGTTTTTAGTCAAGCGGCAAAGGCAGGCCCCCGGCAGGCACGCCTGCCGGGGGCTTGTCGCGCTTAGCCCGTGCAGAAGTCGTGCGACCGGACGGTCTTGCGGCCGTTGGCCGCGGCGCGCTTGCAAGCCTGCTGGACGTACCAGTGCACGACGCCGTTGAGCCCCTCGAGGGCGTCCCCGGACGTGTTGCACTTGCCCGCCTTGATGAGGGCCTTGACCTTCGACGCGACCAGCACCATCTCCATCTTCTTGGCCATGTTGGTCTCCTGAACCTAAAATCCGACGCCGCGGATGTTAGCGGTTTCACCCGGGAGCGTCAAACGTTGCGCATGTCAACCGCGAGGTCCGACGCCGCCTTGAGCGGCGTGTGCCCCGGCATCTGCTTGACCGTGTAGCCGTCGGCCAGGCATTCGAAGTCCGCGTCGGGGAACGTGAAGCGGAAGTGGCGCAGGCGCTTCAAGGCGCGGACCTCCTCCACCGAGCGGTCCGCCGCCGCGGCGCGCCGCTCGTGCAGGCGCCGAGAGTTGAGCACCTCGACCGCCTTCCCCCCCGCAGCCCCGGCGCCGCCGAAGCGGTGCTCGACGCAGCCCCAGAAGGTGACGACCACGGTGATGTCCTCGTCGTCGTCGGAATAGAAGGCCAGGTGGGCCATCTCCTCGTCGCCGACGACAGCGGGGCAGGGCGCCTCGGTATCCCAGCGCGGGATGTCCTTGAGGCGCGCGGGCTTTTCCGGGGCCGGCTCGCTCACCGCGGGCACCACTTCTCGATGAGGGCCGCGGCGGCCTCGTCGGCCGCCTTCTCGGCCGGCCCGCCGCCCAGGTTGGTCGCGACGAGCACGCCGAAGTCCTTCTCGGGAGCCAGCCACACGACCGCGTACCACATCGTGTTGCTGCCGGCGTGCGTCAAGGCGCGCCCCCCCGCCCAAGGGCGGTTCACGATGATCCACCCCATCCCGTGCACCTGCCCGAGCGGGGCCATGTGGAGCTTGCTGAAGGTCTGCGGCCGGAGGAGGCGCGCCTTGCCCTGCGCGCCCTCAAGATGCAGGAGGGCGAACTTCGCCCAGTCGCGCAAGGTCGCGTGGACGGCCCCGGCCGGGGCGATGCCGGGCGGATTATCCGCCTGCGGCCCGGGCGGCACCGGCACGGCCTTGCCGTCGCGCCAGGCGTGGCCCCAGGGGTGATGCCCTTCCGGGGCGCGAAAGCCCGTGGACGTCATGCCCAGGGGCGCGAGCACGTGGATCTTGAGGAGCGTCTCCCAAGGCTTCTCCTCGCGCGCCTCGGCCATGGCCCCGGCCAGCGCGTAGCCGGCGTTCGAATAGAGGAAGGCGTCGGGCCCGGGCTTCTCGACGGCGAGGCCGCGGACCAGGGTCAGGCGCTGCTCGGTCGGCGTGCCCTGCATCCGCCAGAGCTCCGACCACAGCTCCGGGGGCACGTCGGCGGGAACCCCGCCGAAGTGGGTCAGCAGGCGCTCGAGGGTGACGGCGCGGTAGCCGGCGTGCATCTTGGGAGCGAAAGCCGGGAAGGCCTCGCCCAACGTCATGTCCCAACGCAGCCGGCCCCTTTCCACCAAGCGCGCGACGAGGGTCGCCGTCATCGCCTTCGTCAGCGAGCCCAGGTGCCACCGGTCGTCGACCGTGACCGCCTCGGAGTCGCCCAAGCGGCGCTTGCCGACGGCGCCGATGGCGACGACCTTGCCGCCCTTGAGGACGGCCGCGCCGAGCGCGGGCAGGCCGTGCTTGGCCCGGACCGTCTCTAGGACGCCCGAGAGGTCCGCCTCGGCCGCGGCGCAGGCCGAGACCGCGAGGGTGAGCGTGGCGAGGAGCACGCTTAAGTTTACCTAACCCTTACCTCGGGGCAACACGGTCATAAAGACGGGGGGCTATGGTGGGGGCATGGAAAGGAACTTGAAGAGCTTCGCGGCCCTGGCCTTCTCGCTGATGCTCGCCGGCGAACCCGGCGCGGCGGTGTTCGTCCCGGCGGCCCTCCCGATGGGCGCGGCGCATCTGCCCCCCGCGGCGGCGCTCCTGCCTCCGCCCGCCGCGCCGGCTCCCGCTCCGGTCCCGCAGGCCCCCGTCGTCCCCCAGGCTGAACCCCCGAGCGGCGCCGAGTCCCGCACCTTGGTCCTGCCCCCTCTCCCCTCTCCCAACCCTCTCCCGCTTGCGGGAGAGGGCGGGGTGAGGGCCGCCGTCCCCTCGGCCCTGCCCGCCGACGCGCGCCTGCCCCGCAAGGAGCGCCTGACCGGCGGACGCCTCAAGATGAGGGCCGGCGTGACCGCCGAGCTCCTCGCCGACCAGGGCGCCCGCGACGGCTTCCGGATGATGCGGGTCGGCGACTCCAAGGGTCCGATGCTCCAGTACTCGGCCCCGCGCGTGGAGGCCGTGGACCCGCTCGTCATCGACTTAGACGGCGACGGCCTGCGCACCCGCGCCCGCCGCGTCGTCTTCGACATCGACGGGGACGGAAGGCGCGACTCGGTCAACGACTTAGACAAGGGCGACGGCCTGTTGGTCTTCGACGCCGACGGCAACGGCCGGGCCGGCGAGAACGGCGGCGAGCTCCTGGGCGACAAAGCCCGCCTCGGGGATCGCCCCGGCGCGAAGCTCCCCGACGGCTTCAGCGCCTTGGAGACCCTCGTGGCCAAGGCCGCCGAGGAAGGGCTGCTCTCCCCCGAGGTGGGCCTCAGCGGGCGCCTCTCCCGCGAGGACCTCGTGGCCCTCGAGGATTCCTGGGGCCTGCGCGTGCGCGTCGGCGGCCTCCGCGGCCGCGACCGACGCCTCACGGACGTCGGCATCGTGCGCCTGGACTTCGCGGTCGGCAGGTCCGCGCGCCACGAGGACTACGACGGGCGGGGCAACGACCTTACCGCCGCCGAGGGCGCGCAGGTCGTGATGATGGACGGCACGCGGCGCGCGTACGGCGAGCTGTGGCTGCGGGCGAAGACGGGGCAGCTGGCGCCGCTCGCCCGCTAGCGCTTCCCGCGCCGTTCCGCCAACGCCTCGAGCACCGCATCGGCGTAGATGGCGAAGCTGTAGTTCTTCTTGGCGTTGCCCTCGGTGACCACCCCGCACAGCCGCCCCTCCGCGTCCAAGAGCGGCCCGCCGCTCGAACCGTGGTCCACCGTGGCGTCGGTCTGCAGCGACTTCTCGCGCAGCGCCGAGATGAGGCCCCCGGTCAAAGTCGCCTCGAGCCCGTGCGGGCTGCCCAGGGCGTAGACCCGCTGCCCGACGGCCAGGCCCGCGCGCGGCCGGAGCGTCAGCGCCGGATGGTCCCCCGCCGGCGCCGCCACGCGCAGCACGGCCAGGTCCTTGTCCTTGGACATGAAGTCCAAGACCGCCGGACGGACCTCGTCTTTGGGAAAGCGCACGCGGAAGGTCAGCGTCGAGCCCTTGGACACGCGCTGTTTGACCACGTGCCGGTTCGTCAGGAGATACAGCTCGCCGGCCTCGTCGTCGCCGAGCACGGAGGCCGACCCGCCGAACCGGCGTTGGCCGTCGACCAGGACCTCGACGGTGGCGAAGCTCGCCTCGACGAAGCGGTAGACGAGCTCGGGCTGCAGCCCGGCCCCCGCCGCTTCGGGCGCCGCGTCGGGGGTCCGGATGCGGACCTCGCGCCCGCTGGGGAGGGCCTTCGGGGCGACGCGCCCGGGCGAGAGCGCCCAAAGCGCGACGAGCGACAAGAGCAAGGCCCTAGCAACGGCCCGCGGCCCGAAGAGGCGCACGCCCTCGCCGCGCAAGGCCCATAGGCGGCGCCAGGTGTCGACCCGGCCGACCCCGCACGCGGCGCGGAGCTCCCAGAGGAACCGCCGGTCGGAGGAGTCGAGGCGCTTGTCGGCCGCCAGGACGGCCAGGCAGCGCTCGAAGACCGCCCGCCGCTCGGGCTCGGGGAGCGCCGCGACCTGCTCGAGCACCAGATGCGGCGTGAGCTCCGCCAGCGAGTGCTGGCGGAAGACCGCCCGCTCCTCCTCGCCTTCGGCCAGCTGCTCGATGAGGGACGCCAGGTGCTTGCGCTCCTCGGCGGACATCGCGTCGTCCGACCACACCGCCGCGAGGCAGGCCTTGTAGACCAGCAGCCGGACCGCGAGCGGCTCCATGCCCTCTAGTAGGGGAAGAGCTCGTCGACGGTCTTCTCGACGAAGTCGCCGAGCTTCTTGAGCCCGGCCATGTCCAGGCGCTCCCGGTTGCCGAGGATGTGGACCGTCATGACCTTGCCCTTGAACCGCGCGGCGAACGCCAGCAGGTCCTTGAGCGTGTAGGCCTGCGCCTCCTTGAAGCGCCGGGGCCGCGGGTCCTGGTCGTAGCCCACGTCCTCCCAGCCGAGGACGGCGCCGGGGATGCTGCGGAAGGTCAGCGGCTTCGTGCGATAGGACTGCAGGATGGAGTCCTGCGTCTCCTTGAAGCGCGTCTCGGAGGACGGGAGGTCCTTGAAGAGCTTGAGCATGAGCTCCACGGCCTCGACCGTCTTGTCGGCCTGGCAGCCCAGCTCGCCCGCGAGCCGGTTCTCGTCGATGCGGTAGCCCCCGGGCGCGTAGCCGCCCCAGGCCGAATAGGCCAGAGAGCGCGCCTCGCGGACCTCTTGGAAGACCACGGAGCTGAAGCCCCCGCCCATGTAGTTCGAGTAGAAGCGCTGCTCGGTCGAGCGTTCCGGGTCGTAGAGGCCGTCGGCCGCGTAGAGGCCGACCTGCGCCTGGGCCATGTCGCGGTGCGTGAAGACGACGCGCGGCTTCGGCGGCTTCACGAAGGCCACGGCCGGCCGCTTCGGCGCGGCGCGGTAGGCCTTGCCGGGCTCCGCGAGGATCTTGACGACCGCGTCCGCCTCGCGCGAACCGACGTAGGCCGCCCGCCCCGCGGCGTCGGGGAACGCGGCGAGCTTGGCCTTGAGGCCGGCCTCGGTGAGGGCCTTGAGCTCGGCGTCGGTCAGCTCGGCCAGGACCGGGCTCTGGGCCCCCCGCAGCGCCCACTCCTCGAGCGCATTCCCGATGGCCGACACCTCGAGCTTGTTGTCCTTGTGCTGGCCGATCCAGATGGCGACGAGCTTCTCGAGGGTCCCCGCCTCGACGTTCGGCGAGCGGAAGCGCGCGCGCAGCAGGCGCAGGCCCTCTTCCAGGTTCGCCTCGGGGCCGGACAGGCTCCAGCCGGAGACGCGCTCGCCGCACCAGGCGCTCATCGACACGCCCAGGCCGTAGAGCCTCTTTTTGAGCTGGTCGGCCGTGAGCTCCCCGGCGCCGGCCTTCTCCCACAGGGCGACGGCCGCGCAGGCCGTCTTGTCGTGCCGGGAGCCCCATTCCATCTGATACGAGACCGAGAACAGGTCGTTCATCGGGTTCTTCGCGGCGACGACCTTCCCAAAGGGGGCCTTGCGCTCGACATAGTCGACGCCCTTGACGACCCAGCGAGGCTCGATGGGCGCCGCCTTCATCGCCACGACCTCCTTGGCGAACTCGGACTGGCGTCCCGCGCCCAGGTCCACCTTGGTGAACTGCGGCTTGGCGATGTTCGGGATCTCGGGCTTGCCCTTGCGGCGGTAGACCTCGACGCGCCCCTCGCCCAGGTATTTCTGGGCCACGCGCACGACGTCCGCCTTCGTGACCTTGCGCAGGCGCTCGAGCTGGCCGGCGCGGCGCTCCCACTCGTCGAACTCGGTGAAGGAGTTGACCATCGCGGCGACCCGAGCCACGTTGTCCTCGCGCTTGTACTTCTCGGCGATCTCGAAGTTGAGCACGATGGCCTTGAGGTCGGCCTCGTCGAACTCGCCCTTACGGATCGCGTCGAGCGTCCCGACGAGCAGGGCCTGCGCCTGCTCGAGCGTCTGGCCTTCCTTGGGCGCGACGTAGGCGTTGAAGAAGCCGGAGGCGTTCAGGAACTCCTGGAAGGTCCCCGCGTACTTGACCGCCTGGGCCTGGTTGAGGCGCAGGTCCACGAGGCCGGCCTCGCCGTTGGAGGCCACCATCCCCATGACCTCGAGGGCGTCCGCGTCGGGATGGCCGGTCGGCACCGTCGGCCAGCCGAACAATGCGACCTCCTCGCCCTCGAAACGGACGTCGGCGCGCACCGTCGACGTCGGGGTGACCACCGCCGGCCAACCCGCCTCCGGCAGGGCCTTAGGCTTGAGGCGGCCGAACTCGCGCTCCAGCACGGGGAGCACCTCGGCCGGCTCGAAGTCGCCGGCCAGCGCGATGGCCATGTTGTTGGGGACGTAGTACCGGTCGTAGAACGCGTACATCTTCGACAGCCGCGGGTTCTTCAGGTGCTCGGGCGTGCCGATGATGGGCACCGAGTAGGGATGGCCCTTGTACATCTCCCGGTAGAACGCCTTCCAGACGAGGTCGAAGGGGGCGTCCCAGCCGCGGATCAGCTCCTCGTAGACGGTCTCGATCTCGGTCTGGAACAGACGGAAGACGGGCTGGGCGAAGCGCTCGGCCTCGACCTTCGCCCAGACGTCGAGGCGGTTCTTCGGGAAGTCGACCTTGTAGACGGTCTGTTCGTTCGCGGTGTGGGCGTTCATCCCGGTGAAGCCCATGCTCTTGTAGAGCTTGTCGATCTCCGAGGGGGCGGCGAACTTCGAAGCCAGCTGGTTCTCGGCGTCGATGGCCGCATAGACGGTCTTGCGCTTCTCCGGGTCCGTCTCCTTGAAGAGGTCCTCGTAGAGCGCCTGGATGCGCTCGAGGTGGGGCCGCTCGGCCTCGTAGTCGAGCGTGCCCAGGCGCCGGCTCCCCTTAAAGAGCATGTGCTCGAGGTAGTGCGCCATGCCGGTCGAATCCTGGGGGTCCTGCGCCGCGCCGGCGCGCACGCCGATCCAGGACATCACCCGGGGCGTCTGCCTGTTGGGGGAGAGGTAGACCGTCATCCCGTTGGAGAGCCGGTGCACCGTGACCTGCAGGGCGTCGCCGGGGAGGGGGCTCGCGACGAGCTTGGGGAGCCGCGAGCCCGCCTCCCAGCCGGCGTCGGCGGCGAACGCGGGGACGGCGAACAGCAGGGCGGCGAGCAGGGTTTTCATGGGGCTCCTTATACCGTTATTTCTTGGCGCTCAGATAGATGCTGGCGATGTCGACGATGAAGAGCAGGACGATCATGACCTCGAGCACGATCATCCGCTGGTTGTTCTGGTCGTCGGAGAGGCGCTTGTAGAGCCCGTCGAGGCGGTCGAGCTTGCGCTCGAGCATGTTCTCCCACTCGGTCAGGTGGAAGCGCTCGCGGCAGCCCATGTAGACGCGGGCCAGGTGGTAGTCGCCGAAGAACTTGGTGATGTTCGTGAGCTCCTCGGAGAACTTGGTCAGGTCCACCAGGGCGGTCTTCAGGCGCTTGAGGATGTCGCCGGGCCCGCCGAAGAGCGGCAGGCGCACCGAGAAACGCTCGAGGTCGTCGTAGGCCTGGTCGAGCGTCTTGTCCAAAAACGAGTCGTAGATCTGCAGCTCGGTCAGCTGCAGGTTGGCCGACTCCAGGATGTAGAGGACGTCGCCGGTGTTGCCCGAGGGGTCGAGCACGAGCGCCGCGTCCCAGTCGATGACCAGGAGGTCGTCGTTGGTGTAGGAGAACGCGCAGCGGGTGGTCTCCCGCACCTCGGTGTCCGAGAGGCGGTCGAAGTCCTTCTCCTCGGTGAGGAGCCCCGCGACCTCGTCGCGCCACTCCTCGAGCCACATCTCGGCGGTCTTGCCGGTGGCCGAAGGGGCGGGGTCCGTGACGCAGAACACGGTGAAGGCCTCGGGGTTTCCGCGGCCGGCGGTGGGCCGTACCGCGAAAGGCCGCACGGCCTGCAGGATCTCCTCGGCCAGGGCGCCCGCGGCGTCGTCCAAGCGCCCGCCGTCTTCCAGGGCCGGGTTGTGGTAGCGCTGGAGCTCGCCGAAGCCGGGGACCTCGAACTCGACGCGCAGCATCACCGAGACGCCGCCGATGGAGAACACCTTGGCCTCGCGCCGGACCGTCAGCACCCCCATCGCGGTCTCGACCTGCACGGGGTCCTTGGTGACGGCCAGCGGCTTGTAGAACGGATAGTCGCGGGGCAGCGTCTTCGAGGGGGTCAGGTCGCGGAATTCGGAACTCGCCAAGGCGGTGCTGGCCTTGGGCAGGTCGATCTCGTAGGCGACGTCGAACGCGTAGAGATAGACGACTTCGCCTTTCATAGGACGGCCCCCTCGGCCGAGCTCCCCGCCAGCAGGCGCTGGGCCGCGTCGCGCCCGGAGCGTACGCAGTCCGGGATGCCTACTCCCTTATAAGACGACCCGGCCAGGACCAATCCGGGCAGGCCTTTGACCCGAGCCTCGAGGCGCGCCACGCGGGCCCGATGCCCCACGTCGTACTGCGGATTCGAGGCCGGCCAGCGGTACACGCGGGCCGTGGCGGGCTCTGGGGAGGCCCCGAGGATGTCCTTGAGGTCGCGGCGCACGGCGGCGAGGATGTCCGAGTCGCTTAAGTCCAAGACGTCCTCGCGCCCCGCCCCGCCGAGAAACAGGCGCAAGAGCTCCGCGCCGTCCTTGGCGCGGCCGGGGAACTTGCTCGAGGAGTAGGTGCCCGCGACGACCGTCCGCGCCTCGCGCCGGTCCACGACGAAGCCGAAGCCCTTGAGCTTCCCCCCCCAGGCTCCGGACGCGTAGGCGAGCGACACCGTCGCTGTCGAGACGAAGCGCACCGCGTCGAGCTCGGCGGCGGCGGCGGCGTCCAGGGGCTCGAGGAGACGCGCCGCGGCCGAGGCGGGCAGGGCGAGGACGACCGCGTCGGCCGCATGCTCCGCGCCGGCGGCCTTGAGGACCCAGCCTTTCCCGTCGCGGCGCAAGGACTCCGCGGGGGCGCCCAGGCGCACCGAACCGGCGGGGAGGCGCGCGGCCAAGGCGTCGACGAGGCGGCCGAGGCCGCCGTCTAAAGCCATGAACATCGTCACGCGCGGGCCCTTCTTGGGCGCGGCCGCCGCAGCGAGGCGCTTGGCGTGCGCGCGGCGCAGGGCCAGCAGGATGCTGCCCGTCTCGCGCTCCATGTCGGAGAACTGCGGGAACGTCGCGGCCAGGCTCAGCCGGTCGGGGTCGCCGGCGTAGATGCCGGCCATCACGGGACCCACGATGACCTCGAGAGCTTCGCGGCCGAAGCGGCGGCGCGTGAAGGCGCCCAGCGACTCGTCCTCGTCGGAGCCCCGCGGCACGAAGGGCTCGAGGCCCATCCGGAGCTTGGCCGGCCAGGTCACGAGGTCGGAGGCGAGGAAGGGCAGGACCTTGGCCGGCGCCATCAGCATCAGGCCGTCGGGATAGCGGCGCAGGGCCCCGCGCGTGTAGACGAAGACGTCCTTCTCGGTCTCGCTGGTGGGCAGGAGGAGCTTGTCGAGGCCGAGCTCGCGCACCAGGGCCAGCCCCCAGGGCTTCTGGGTGATGAAGGAGTCCGGTCCCGCCTCGAAGACGTGGGGGCCGGCGGGGTCCGAGAGGATCTTCCCGCCCAGCCGCGGGCTCGCCTCGAACAAGACGACGTCCTGGCCGGCCTTGGCCAGGTCGTAGGCGCAGGAAAGCCCCGCGATGCCCCCGCCCACGACGAGGATGCGGCTCACGCGGCCGCTCCCGCCAGGGCCGCCGCCGCGACGTCGGCCAACGCCTCGGCGAACAGGGGGTGGTCGTTGAGCGCGCCGGCGCGGTAGAAGCCCAGCCCCAGCGCCTCGGCCTGCCCCTTGTAGAGCACGTCGTCGTCGTAGAGCGTCTCCATGTGGTCGGAGACGAAACCCACCGGGCACAGGACCACGGCCTTCGCGCCGGCCTTCGCGAGCTCGCGCAGCGAGTCCCCCGCCTCGGGCCCGAGCCAGGGCTCGGCGGTCGCGCCGCGGCTCTGGTAGGCGAAGCGGAAGGCCTTAAAGCCCGCCGCCTTCGCCACGGCCGCCGAGGTCTCCTGAAGCTGGCCGGGGTAAGGGTCGCCGGCGGCGAGGATGCGCTGGGGCAGGCTGTGGGCGGTCATCAGGAGCTCGGTGCGGCCGCGCAGGGCCTCGGGGACCCGGGCGAAAGCCTCGCGCACCCGCTCGGCGTAGGCCGCGACGAGGTTTTTGTTGAGGTGCCACGCGCCGGAGCGCAGGACCCTCAGGCCGCCCGCCGCCTCGTCGAGCTTCTTGAAATAGGCGCCGACCGACAAAGAGGACTGGAACGGCGTCAGCGGCACGCCCACCACGCGCCTGGCGCCCGCCGCGGCGCGCTCGGCGACGACGCGGGCGATGGTCGGCTCCGAGTGGCGCATCCCGACGGCCACGTCGGCGGCGAGGCCCCGCGCGGCCAGCGCGCGCCGCAACCCCTCGGCCTGGGCGTCGGTGATTTCAAACAGAGGCGAGCGCCCGCCCAGGAGGCCGTAGCGGTGCGTGACCTCGGCGACGAGCTCGGGGGACGCGGGTCGGCCGCCGCGGATGTCGGCCAGGTAGGCGGGGATGTCCTCGGGGCGCCGCGCGGCCCCGTAGGCCATCAGGAGGACTAGCGGGCGGTCCATTCGTGCACCCAGTCGGCCACGGCGCGCACGTTGTCGGGCGGCGTCTCTTGGAGGATGCCGTGGCCGAGGTTGAAGATGTGCCCTTTGCGGCCGCCGGCCTCCTTGAGGACGGCCCGAACGGCCTTCTTGAGCTCGGGGCGGGGAAGGAAGAGGTTCACCGGGTCCATGTTGCCCTGCACGGCCTTGCCCGAGCCGACGCGCTTCCAGGCCTGAGCGAGCGGCAGGCGCCAGTCGACCCCCACCACGTCGCAGGGCGAGGCGGCGAAGCTCTCGAGGAAGGGCGTGGTGCCCGTGCCGAAGGTGATGACCGGCACGCCGGTCTTCTTGGCGGCGGCGAGGACCTTGTCCGACCAGGGCTTCACGCGGCGCTCGTAGTCCTCTTTGGAAAGAGCGCCCACCCAGGAGTCGAAGAGCTGCACGGCCTGCGCGCCGGCCTTGACCTGGGCCGCGAGGTAGGCCGAGGTGACCTTGGCGATCTTGCCCATCAGCGCGTCCCAGAGCTTGGGCTCCCCGTGCATCATGAGCTTGGTCCAGCGGTAGTCCTTGGACGGCCCGCCCTCGATGAGGTAGCTCGCCAAGGTGAACGGCGCGCCCGCGAAGCCGATGAGCGGGATGCGGCCGGCCAGCTCGCGGCGCACGAGGCGCAGCGTCTCCATCACGAAGCCCAGCTCTTCGTTCGGGTCGAAGAGCCGCAGGCGGGCGACGTCCTTGGGGGAGCGCACCGGGGGGGCCAGGCGCGGGCCCTCGCCTTTGAGGAACTCGAGGGCGACGCCCATCGGGCGCACCGGCAGCAAGATGTCGGCGTAGAGGATGGCCGCGTCCACCGCCATGAACTTGACGGGCTGCAAGGTCACCTCGGCGGCGATCTCGGGCCGCTCGCACATCTCGAGGAAGGAGGCCTTGGCCCGGATGGCGCGGTACTCGGGCATGTAGCGGCCCGCCTGGCGCATGAACCAGACCGGCGTGGCGTCGACAGGCTTTCGGCGGCAGGCGTCCAAGAATCTCATGGGAGCAAGATGTTACTAAAAGGAGAGCAACGACCCTGCCAGGTCGGGGGCCTATGGTCCCGGTCTGGGGCGGGCCCTATGCCTCCACGGGAGTGCCCCGGGGGCCCAAGGAGGGGAGGGGCGCCGCCCGTATACTCTCTCTACCACCTCGCCGCACCCGATTTCAGAGCCCCCTACCACCACCTCCAGGGGGCTCTGGCTTTCTAGGGCTGGCTAGGCCAGCGCGGCGAAGGCGCGGGCGCGGACCTCCTCAACCCGTCCGAGCCCCGAGATGCTCCGGTATTTCGGGCCGCCCGCTCCGCGCGAGTAGAACTCGACCAAGGGCCGCGTCTGCGCGCGGTAGACCTCGAGGCGCTTGCGGACCGTCTCTTCCCTGTCGTCTTCCCGCTGCACGAGCGGCTCGCCGGTGACGTCGTCGACGCCCGGGGCCTTCGGCGGGTTGAACTTGACGTGATAGGTGCGCCCGGAGGCGGTGTGCACGCGCCGCCCGGCCATCCGCTCGATGATGTCCGAGTCCGGCACCGCGATCTCGAGCACGTAGTCGAGCGGCACTCCGGCGTCGCGCAGCGCCTCGGCCTGCGGGATGGTCCGCGGGAAGCCGTCGAAGAGGTAGCCGGACGCGCAGTCGGGGGCCTTCAGGCGTTCTCGAACCAGGCCGATGATGACCGCGTCCGAGACGAGCTTGCCCGACGCCATCACCTTCTGCGCCTCGAGGCCCAGGGCGCTGCCCGCCTTGACCGCGGAGCGCAGCATGTCGCCGGTCGAGATCTGGGGGATGCCGAACTCGCCCGTGATGAACCCCGCCTGCGTCCCTTTGCCGCAGCCGGGCGGGCCCAACAGGATGACTTTCATAGGACTCTGTCTAGCACCTTTCTTGCCAGCGGGGCCAGGACCCTGGAAAGCCCGCCGCCGAGGGGCTAGACTCAAGGAGATGTCCGAGCAAGACCCCGAGGAGGACGACGGCTTCGGCGCCCGCGTCGGCGTGGGCCTGCTGGTCCTCACGGCCATGGTCATGCTCCCCTGGTGGGGCTACAAGATGACCCGCCCGCCGAAGAACCGCACGCTGCAGGCGGGCTTCGGGGCCACCCAGCGCGACGCGCCGCCCTCGCCCGCCGGCCTCGTGGCGGACGCGCGGGTCTCGGCCCGGCCCGCGCCGGCGCCGAACTGGGAGGAAGGCGATTCCCCGCGCTCCGAAGACCGCCGCGACTCCTCCCCCCCGCCGCGGCGCCCCGGCTCCTCCCAGCCGCTAGACTGGGACGAGTCCGCCGACGGCCCGGCCGAGGCTTCCCCCGGGAGGCGCGCCCCCCCGGCGGCGGGACGCCTCTCGGCGATGTCGGGAGCGGACGGAGATTCCGGAGGGTCGGGCACGTCGGCGCGCTCGGAAGAGGCGCCGCGGGAGCTCGGACGCGCCGCGCCGAATTCCCCCCCCTCCTCCGCCCCGCCTCCTCCCGGCGCGTCCCGGCCCCGCCGCGATGACGCGAGGCGCCCGGGCAACCGTCCCCAAGAGGTCGCCGGCGCGCCCGACGGCCGCTACGCCGCCGCAGAGCCCGGACGCTGGCAGCCTCCGTCCTCTTTGCCCGCCGCCCTGCAGACACGCGAGTCCGCCCCCTCCAGCACCCCGCCCGCCAAACGTGACGGCGGAACCTCTTCGGGCGGGGGCGGCGGCTTCGGCTCGCCGTCGCAGGGCGGCGGGAGCGGGGGCGGCGGAGGCGGTGGGGGCGGTGGGGGTGGAGGCGGCGGAGGCGGGAGCGGTGGAGGCGGGGGCGGAGGCTCCGGGTCCGGCGGCGAAACCGCGGCCAAGGACAAAGACAAGAAGAAGAAAACCGACGAGGAGGCCCCGCCGCAGGACGACTCGGCCGCCAAGAAGGAAGAGGAGGACAAGAAGAAGA
>SCTT01000176.1 GCA_004322435.1 bacterium | reverse complement strand
GTAGCCGCCCCTCGGAGGAGGCGCCAGCCTATGCTACTTTCTCCCCATGCCGTCGGCGCTCATCGACGCGTTCGTGCTGGCCTTCGCCGGGTGGACAGTGCTCTGCCATGCCACGGTCCTGCTCGACGCAAGCCTCGTCGCCCTCCTCTGGGCGGCTCTCCCAGCCGCCGTCGCGGGTGTCTTCCTCCTGCGCCGCCTGCCGCGTCCCGAGGGTTCCGGCGAGCGTGCGCTCTTGGGCCTTTGCCTCCTCTGCGCCGCCGCGGTCCTCGTCGCGCACCGCCCCGACAGCGACGACGGGCTCTATCTGGGCTTCGCCGGCGGGGTCGCGGACTTCCCGCGCGCGCCGCTGCTCAAGGCCGACGCCCTGCACGGCATCCCCGGGCTGCCCATTTTGCTCTCCACCTACCGCTTCCACTCCATCGAAGCCCTTTATGGGGCGGTCTCTTACCTGACCGGCTTGAGCGTGCTCGCCGTCAGCCATCTGGGCTTCGCGACGCTTTTCGGCTTCCTCGCCCCGCTCGCCTGGGCGCGGCTGTTCCGCGTGCTGACGCCGGGGCGTTGGCTCTGGGGCGTCGCGGGCGCCGTTGGCTATCTCCTCTTGGACGGCGGGGCGCACGCCGGGTGGGGGAACCTGGCCTTCGTGCGCCTGTTCCAGGGCAAGGCCGCCTTCCTGACGGTGCTCTCCCCCTTGGTCGTGGCCTACGCCCTGGCCTTCGGCGCCGCGCCGACTCCGGGCAACTGGCTGCGGTTGGCCGCCGGCCTCGTCGCCTCGGCGGGGCTCACGGCCTCCGCGCTGTGGGCGGCCCCGCTGACGGCCGCGGCGGCGCTGGCGACGGCCTGGCGTCCGAATCGTGACGGTCTGCGAGCGGCGGCCGGCGGCGCGGCGGCGGCCGCTTACCCGCTGGCGGTTGCCTTGGTCCTGCGCGCGGGCCTCAAGGAAGGCGTGATGGGCCAGATGAGCCTGCCGCCGGGGTTGGAGGGCAAGTTCCTCGCCGAGACTTTGAACTACGTGGTCGCTCAGGGGGTCCACCGTTGGGCGCTGGCCCTCCTTCTCGCGGCGGCGCCGTATTTCGCCCCGGCGGGCGCGCCGCGGCGCTGGGCCGCGGCGGCCAGCGGCCTGTTCCTCCTCCTCTTTAATCCCTGGACGGGGCCTTGGGTCGCGCTCAACCTCACGAGTCCCTGGAACTACAACCGCCTGTTCTGGCTGCTGCCGGTGCCGGCCGCGGCGGGGTTGGCCGCCGCCGCCGAAGGCTCGCGGAGCCGACGCCTGTTCGCGGCGGCCGTCCTGGCCGCGGCCCTCGTGCCGCCGACGTACGTGTTCGGGAAGGCCAACGGCGTCCGGCTGGGATTCCCTTCGCTCAAGGTCCCGGCCGAGTTCCCGCTCGTGCGTGCGGTCAACGCGGGCGTGCCCGGGCGGGGAATCGTGCTCGCTCCCACCGAGGTGTCGAACTGGCTGGTCACCGAGCGCGGGCACGCCTATCCGCTCTTGGCCAAGGAGATCTACTTCGACGAGCTCCACCGGTTCCTGCCGGCGGCCGACATCGCCCGGCGCCGCGCGCTGATGGACCACGTGGGCGGGGAGCGTCCGGTGCGGCTCGAGTCCCCGGCGTTCCGCGCGGGGCTCAGGGACTACGGCGTCGCGGGCGTGGTGCTCTACGCGGCCGTGCCCTGGGCCGCGGAAACGCGCGGCGACCTGGCCGCGGCGGGCTATTCGCTCAAGCTCGAACTCTACGGCTACGAACTATGGGTCGGTGTCAGTGTTTCGGAACTTTCGGAAGTTCGCCGACCCCTTCCCCTCCGACGATAGAGGGAACTTTTTCGGGGGGGTCTGCGTACGTGTAGGTATGGGACGACTACCACGCCTTCATGAGCCGAACGCCATCTACCATGTCTACTGCCGCGGAAACAACGGAGCAGACATCTTCCTGAGCGACGAAGACCGCCTGCTCCTCTTGGGCATCCTGAACGACGTCAAGCAGAAGACTGGGGCGCGGGTCCTTCTCCTTTGTTTGATGGGCAATCACTTCCATCTCTTGATCCGGGTCGGGCACGTCCCGATTTCGCGAATCATGCAGCGGTTGCTGGGCCGCTATGCGCGAGGATTCAATGCCCGGGCGGAGAAGCTCGGGCACGTCTTCCAGGCGCGCTTCAAAGCGAAGCTGGTGAAGGACGAGTCCTATCTCATCACCCTCTTCACCTATATCCACAACAATCCGGTCAAAGAGGGCTGGGTTCAGAATCTGGCGGATTGGGTGTGGAGCAGTCACCACCAGATTGTCGGCCCCATCCGGTCGGTCGTCTTGGACGTCGACGAGACGTTGTCCTTGCTGGGGGAGACGCGGACCGTCGCCATGGAGCGCTATCGCCGCATCATGAGCCTCCCCGACGACCACGTGATGGTCACTTACGACGACGCCCCGCTCCGGCCTCCGGTCCCCCGGTCCCCCGACCGACGCCCGAGTTTGGATTCGCTGGTGGACGACGTCCGCGCGCGGACCGGGATCGACCTTCGGACGACTCCCGGCCGGTGCCGGAACCGGGTGACGAGCCGGGCGCGGAGGACGTTCTGCGCGGCCGCGGCCCGCTATGGTTACGGGGTAGCGGAGATCGCGCGCTGTCTGTCGTTATCCGTCGGGGCGGTCGGAGAGCATCTCAGGGCTTCCGCCTAGCGGGGGCGGAAGTTCCGAAAGTTCCGAAACACTGACACCGTCACTAACTCTTCTTCTTTGAGCCTTTGGTCGGGCCCTTGGCGGGGGTCTTCGCCGGCGCCTTCACGGGCTCCGGCGCGGGAGCGGCTTCTTCTTCGACGGGCTCGGGCTCCTTGATCTTGATGGGCTTGGGCGCGGGGCGCGAGGGGCGGATGCCCTCGCGGGAGCCCTCGTCGGCGCCGCCGAAGAGGACCGCGATGCGGGCCGCCGCGCCGAAGTTGTTCGGGACCTTCTCGGTCTTGGTCTCGCTCTGCACCGAGGTCGAGCGCCCCGAGACCATCCCAGCGACGTCGACGTGCACCCGGACGAAGTTGAAGCCGAAGCCCCCGGTGTAGCTGAGCCCCGAGGCGGTGTCCGAGAGGTTCTTCTGCAGGCCGGCGCGCAGCGGGATGTTGAGCCAGGGCCGGTTGAAGATGTTCACCTCGGTGCCGGCCGAGAGGTAGCGCGACTTGAAGCCGTCCACCGGGGTCAGGTTGTTCGTCAGGTCCATATCCATCGCCAGGTGCCAGAACTTGAAGGGCGAGAGCGCCAGGCCGGCGCGCGCCTGCCCGTGCAGGGGAAACTTGTCGCGCTCGCCGGCAAGGCGGGCGCTGTCCGGGTTCTTGAACTCGGGGGAGTTGATGTTCCGGCCGACTAGACCTAAGCGGGGACGGCCGGGCAGGCTGGGGAAGGTCTCGCGCATGTCCCAGAGCATCCCGACGTCCACGGCGGGGGCGAAGGAGGAGCGCGCGGTGTCGTTGAACTTGTCGACCTTCACGTCTTCGTCGGCGACCCGGATGGACTGGAAGCCGGTCTTGCCGATGATGCCCTTGAGGTTCGCGCCCAGGACCAGGCCGGTCTCGAAGACCTCGCGGCCGTAGCCGACGCCGATTTCGGTCGCGTTGATGCCGCGCAGGTTGATCCGGGAGTTGTTGTTGGCGGCGGAAAGGCAGGTCGCGCTGCCGGCGACCGCGCAGCCCGCCGTGCTCAGGTCCGCGTAGGGCGTCCCGCCGGCGTAGGTCAGGTTGTTGACGAACACGACCACGCGCTTGATCTTGAGGTCGAGGCCCCCGCCGATGTCGGCCATGATGCCGTTGCCGGTGTTGTTGAGGCGGTTGAGCGCGTCGGTGGCCCGCGCCTGAGTGCAGATGGCGGCGTTCCCGGCCGTGCAGGCCTTGCGGATCTCCTCGAGGTCCTTCGCGGCCTCGAGCACCGTGCCCGTGAACTCGGCGCGCGCGCCGATGGGGAACTCGACGCCGGACTCGTTGTAGAGCTGGCCGAGGCCGGCGGGGTTCCAATAGGAGGCCGTGGGGCCCTGCGCGAGGGCGACGTGCGCGCCCCCCATGCCCATGGCTCGGGGGCCGAAGGAGTGCCAGGGCACGGCTCCGGCGGGGGCGGCGGTCAAGACCAGGGCGAGAGAGAGGAACTTCTTCATGGGACCCTCCGTGGGCTTACGAGAAGCGTGACAGATTCGGCGAGACCTTGAGTACGGCACCCGTCAGTTTCTTGACGGTCTCCAAGTCGGTGGAGGCGTGGATCTCCCGCAGGAGCAGCCCCTCGGGCGTCACGTCGATGACGGCCAGCTCGGTGACGATGGTGCTGACGACGCCCTTGCCGGTCAGCGGCAGCTTGCAGGCGGGCAGGATCTTCGGGGCGCCCTTGGCGGTGTGCTCCATCGCGACGATGACCTTCTTGGCGCCGGCGACCATGTCCATCGCGCCGCCCATCCCCTTGACCTTCTTGCCGGGGATCATCCAGTTGGCGAGGTCCCCGGTCTCGGAGACCTCCATCGCGCCCAGCACGGTGGCGTCCAAGTGCCCGCCGCGCACCAGCGCGAAGGAGTCGTGCGCGCCGAAATAGGAGCAGCCGGGGAGCTCGGTGATGGTCTCCTTGCCGGCGTTGATGAGGTCCGGGTCTTCCTCGCCCTCGTAGGGGTAGGGGCCGTAGCCGAGCATCCCGTTCTCGGTGTGGAGCACCACCGAGACGCCGGGAGGGAGATAGCCCGGGATGAGGGTGGGGATGCCGATGCCGAGGTTCACCACGTCGCCGTCGCGGAGCTCCTTGGCGGCCCGGCGGGCGATGACGTCGCGGAGGTCCTCGCTCATGCCTTGGCCGCCTCGCGGGAGCGGACCGTGCGCTTCTCGATGTGCTTCGAGTAGGTCAGCCCTTGGAAGATGCGCTTCACGAAGACCCCGGGCGTGTGGACGTGGTCGGGGTGGAGGCCCCCGGTCGGGACGAGTTCTTCGACCTCGGCGATCGTCGTCGTCGCGGCGGTCGCCATCACCTGGTTGAAGTTGCGCGCGGTGCGGCGGTAGACGAGGTTGCCCATCCAGTCGCCCTTGGCGGCCTTCACGAAGGCGAAGTCGGCCTTGAGGGGCTTCTCGTAGACGTACCAGCGCCCGTCGATCTGGCGCGTCTCCTTGCCCTCCGCGACGGACGTGCCGTAGCCGGTGGGGGTGAAGAACCCCCCGATGCCCGCTCCGCCGGCGCGGATGCGCTCGGCCAGGGTGCCCTGCGGGGTCCACTCGACCTCGAGGACCTTGGCGAGCGCCATCTCCTCGAAGGCCTTGCACTCGCCGCCGTAGGACAGGATCATCTTCCGGACCTGGCCGGCCTTGAGCAGGAGGCCGATGCCGTGCTCATCGAGCCCCGCGTTGTTCGAGGCGATGGTCAGGTCCTTGACCCCTTTGTCCCGCAGCGCGGCGATCAGGTTCTCGGGCAGGCCGCAGACGCCGAAGCCCCCCATGAGGATGAGGGCGCCGTCCTTGACGTCGGCCACGGCGGCGCGGGCATCGGCGACGCGCTTGTCGACGGCCATGTCAGGGGGTGCGGACGAGGGCGATGGCGAAGCCCTTGAACTTCTTCTTGAGCACCCGGTACATGACCTCGGCCGAGACGCCGACCCCGATCAGGAGCCCTAAGAGGCTCACGACGCCCGAGAGGGCGGAGGGGTCGGACATCCCGACGGCCGAGGTCACGAGGCCGATGAGGACGCCGGCGAGCATCCCCGCCGCCAGCGCGCCCAGCACGGCGCGCCACAGGAAGGCCCACCAGACCTTGAGCGCGAGCGCCCGGGTCGGCTCTAGGACCTCGACCGTGACGGCCACGGCCTTAAGCCGCGACGAGGCTGCGGGAGGCCTTGGCCTTGAGTCCCGCGCCGTCGCGCAGCGCCGCGGCCTTGTCCGTCTTCTCCCACTCGAAGCCCTGCTCGTCGCGGCCGAAGTGGCCGTAGGCGGCGGTCTGCCGGTAGATGGGCCGGCGGAGCTTGAGGGTCGTGATGATGCCCTTGGGGGTCATGCTGAAGGTCTTGCGCACCAAGGCGGAGAGCTTCTCCTCGGAGATGGTCCCGGTGCCGTGGGTGTTGACGTAGACGCCCACCGGCTCGGCCACGCCGATGGCGTAGGCCAACTGGACCGTGCACTCCTCGGCCAGGCCGGCGGCCACGACGTTCTTGGCGATGTAGCGGGCCATGTAGCAGGCGGAGCGGTCCACCTTCGTCGGGTCCTTGCCGGAGAACGCGCCGCCGCCGTGCGGGGCCGCGCCGCCGTAGGTGTCCACGATGATCTTGCGGCCCGTGACGCCGGTGTCGGAGACCGGCCCGCCGACGACGAACTTGCCGGTGGGGTTGATGTGGAAGACCGTCTTGTCGTCGATGAGGCGCTTGCCGAGGACGGGCTTCACGATGACGTCGATGAGCTCCTTGCGGGCCTTCTCGGTGATCTTCTCGCCGGTCTTGTCGAGGATCTCCTCGGTGTGCTGGGTCGAGAGCACGACGGTGTCGACGCGCAGCGGGCGGCCGTCCAGGTACTCGACGGTGACCTGGCTCTTGCCGTCGGGGCCCAGGTACGGCAGGATGTTCTTCTTGCGGACTTCGGAGAGCCGGCGCACGAGCTTGTGGGCCAGCATGATGGGAAGCGGCATCAGCTCCGGCGTCTCGCGGCAGGCGTAGCCGAACATCATGCCCTGGTCGCCGGCGCCGCCGGTGTCCACGCCCTGGGCGATGTCGGGGGACTGGGTGCCGATGGTGTTCAAGACCGCGCAGAGCTCGTGGGAGAACCCGAACTTCGGGTGGTTGTAGCCGATGTCGTTGATGACCTTGCGCACCAGCTTGTCGACGTCGACGTAGCTGTTGGTGGTGATCTCGCCGCCGACGATCACGCAGCCGCGGGAGACGAACGTCTCGCAGGCGACGCGGGCCATCGGGTCCTGGGCGAGGATGGCGTCGAGGACGCCGTCCGAGATCTGGTCGCAGACCTTGTCCGGATGCCCTTCGGTGACCGACTCCGACGTGAAGAAGTGCCTGCCCGTGCGCTGCATAGTGACGTCCTCCTGGGTTACTCTCTGACGTTCAAAACGGCCGCGTCGTACGCGGTGATGTCCGACTGGACGACCCCCCCGGCGCCGACGATGGCGTTGACGAGGTGGGCCTTCTCTCCGACGACGACACCGTCGAAGAGTATACAACTTTTGAGGGTGGCCCCGGTCCCGACCCGGCAGCCCGCGCCGACGACGGTGTGGGGGCCGACGTGGGCGTGGGGGCCGATCAGGGCGTCCTTGCCGATCACGCAGGGGGCCTTGAGCTCGGCCGTGGAGGCGATGCGCGCGCCCTCCTCGACCCAGACCTTGGGCCGGAGCTCGCGGCCGGGGATCTGGACCTTGACCTCGCCGTCCAAGGCCGCGTGCTGGGCGTTCCGGTACTCGGGGATGGAGCCCACGTCGCACCAGTAGCCCTTCCACTCCCAGGCGTGGATGGGGCGCTTGAGCTTGAGGAGCTTGGGCCAGACGTCGTGGCCGAAGTCGTAGAAGCCCTTGGGGATGAGCTTGAGGACCTGCGGCTCGAAGAGGTAGATCCCGGTGTTGACTTGGTTCGAGAAGAACTGGCCCCAGCTGGGCTTCTCGACGAAGCCCTTGATGCGGCCGGTCGGCGAGGACAGCGTGATGCCGAAGGGGAACTTGGCGTCGACGGCTTTCGTCACCATCGTCGCGAAGGACTTCTTCTTGCGGTGGTACTCGAAGAGGGCCGTCAGGTCCACGTCGCTGACGCCGTCGCCCGACATGATGAGGAAGGGCCCGTCCTTGAGCCACTTCTCGACCTTCTTGACCGCCCCGGCGGTGCCGAAGAGCTGCTTTTCCTCGGAATACCGGATGGCGAGGCCCCAGCGGGAGCCGTCGCCGCAGTACTTGCGCACCTGGTCGGGGTGCATGTGGAGGTTCATGACGACGTCGCGCACGCCGTGGCGGGCGAGGTTGTCCAGGACGTGGTGGAGGACCGGGCGGTTCACCACCGGCATCATCGGCTTGGGCGTCTCGTAGGTGAGCGGGCGCAGGCGCGTGCCCGCGCCCGCCGCCAGCACCATCGCCCGGGGCGGCTTCGCCCCGACCTGGACGCTCACAGCTGCGCGTTCGTCCAGCGCTGGGCCTGGTCCAAGAGGGCCTGGGTGCGCTCGGGCTTGTCGGACTCGGCGTAGGTGCGGATGAGGGGCTCGGTGCCCGAGGGCCGCATCA
>SCTT01000020.1 GCA_004322435.1 bacterium | reverse complement strand
TGATGCCGGAGAGCTCGGCCTGGGACCCGGACGCGGTGAGGGCGAGCAGCACCATCGGCTGCGCCCCGAAGTCCCCGACCGCGCCGGGGTGTACGACGCTCGAGGCCACCGAGACGGTGCCGCCCTGCGCCGCCGAGCCGCCCGTGATGGTGATCAGGAGGCTGCCGGGATAGCCGGCGGAGTCCGGCAAGCGGATGACCTGCGTCGTGCCGAAGGCCTCGAAGGAATCCCGCTCGCGGTTGTTGTTGACGTCGACCCAGGCGACGAGCAGCAGGTCCAGCGAAGGGCCCGCGAGCGCGAACGGCCCGGGGTCCTGAGGGAACGAGACGGACTCCAAGGTGGACGTCGAGACGGCCTGGGCCGCGGCCACGAGGACCGGCCCGAACTGCTGCGAGGCGTTGACGACCGACCCCTGCGCCTCACCCCAGTCGTCGAACGTGATGTCCTTGCCCGTCAGCGAATCGTTGGGCGCCACGAAGAGCGGGGCGGAGCGGAACAGGCCCGGCCGGCCGAACGCGCCGCGGGACTCGACCCCGGAGGGCAAGCCGTCGCCGTCGCTTTCGAGCCACGCGACCAGGTAATAGGTCGCGGGGGCGTCCAGCGTCGGGAAGCTGTACCCGCCGGAAATGCCGTTCCAGCCGCCCAGCGGGGCGATCGGCCCCGGGTCGGGCACCATCGGGTCGAAGAAGGGCTGCGTCGAGGCGCGCACGAACACCGTCGACCCGGCGGGGGCGTTGACCGAGCCGTGGAAGACCGTGCCGGCCAGCGACGCGGAGCCGCCGCCGTCCGGCGCCCAGTTCACGGCGCCGTTGGGGTCGAGCTCGTGCGGCGTGCCGCGCATCGGCCCCGCGGAGCCGGCCATCGTGAAGCTGGCCCCGGCCGGCAGGCCCGAGCCGTCCACGTTCACGGCGAAGGCGCCGTCGAAGCGCAGCCCGTTGAAGGCATAGACGGCGGCCGTCGAGCGCTGCAGCACCAGGGCCGCGGCCCGGTCCGGCATGAAGCCGCCGAACTCCACGCCGTCGAAGGCCAGGATGTTCGCGTTGGCGGTCAGGACCACCGCCGAGGAGTTGTCGACCAGCAGGAGGCCGGGCCCGCGCACGTCGACCGTGCCGTCGTCCACCGTGAAGCCGGACGGGGCGAAGCCGCCGGCGTGGATGCCGGCGAAGCCGGCCCCCGTCCAGCGCAGCAGGCCGCCGGCGTGCACGCGCAGGCCGACGGCGTCGCCCACCGAGACGTGCGTGTCGTCCTGGCCGAGGTCCAGGACCCCTCGCACCACCAGGTGCCCCTGGACGCTGAAGGACTTATGGCGCCCAAGCTCGAGGGTGCCGCCGCCGAGGATGGCGTTGCTCGAGACCTGGACCTGGTTGAAGTCGTCGGGGCCCGCCGCGCCGCGCAGGCGCACGGTGCCCGTGTAGTTCTGCGACATCGTCCACTTGCCCACGCTCGCCTGATAGAGGTTCCAGTCGCAGTCCGCGTTCGAGACCGAGCCGTTGAACGAGACGCTCTCGCCCGCCTGCGGCACCTGGCCGCCCTGCCAGTTCTGCGGGATGTCGGCGCCCTGGCCGTAGCCGCTCGTGCCGAGCCAGGTCCGCGTCTGGGTCGACGGGACGATGGAGAAGCTCACCGAGAGGGCCAGCGAGTTGTCCGTGTAGTCGGAGTCGTTCATCGCCAGGGCCAGCGGGCCGGACTGCGCGGCGACGAACGTCGTCCCGGTCCCGACGAAGAACCAAGGGCTCGCGCCGATGCGCGCCATCAAAGAGCCCAGCGGCAGGCCCGCGACGCCGCCGCTGGACGCCAGGCCCGCGGGGCCGGAAGTCCCGAAGGCGCCGGTGTCCCACGTCCCCGCGCCGGCGATGAGGACGGTCTGGCCCGGGTTGATGAAGAGGCCGGTCTCGAAGCCGCCCGAGGGCGACGGAGTCGCCACAGGCGTCGGATAGCCCATATGGGCCGGGTTGGCCGCGAGGCCGAACTGGGTGATGGCCAGGTCGGATTGCGCCGGGAACGGGCCGGCGTCGGGCGAGAGGTCGCCGTTCGAGAACACGAACGCCGAGGGGTCGCTCAGCTCCGCACCCACGGAGCGGCCGGGCGGGACGCCGATCAGGTCGAGACCGATGAAGAGGGTGCTCGTGGAGGCCGTGACGGTCCGGGTCGCGAAGGTCAAGGACGCCGTCGGCGGGAGGCCGGCGGTGAAGACGGCGGCGCCGATGGGGAAGTCCGACCCCGGCTGGTAGACGCCGTCCGCGTTGGCGTCGTTGTACACCTTGGCGAGGACCTGCTGCGGCGGCGCGTCGCCGGCCAGCGCGACGCGCAGGCCGGTGAGCTTGGCGTTGCCCCCCTCGCTCCACAAGTCGAGCCTGAGGAAGGCGGTGCCGTTCTCGTTCGTGCCCACGGTCGGGCCCACGAGGCTGGCCGCCTCGAAGTGGACCAGGCCGCCGGGGCTCGCGGTCCAGTCGACTAGGTCGCCCGGGTCGGTCTCGAAGGCCGCGCCGGAGCGGGGGCCCAGGGCGTCGAGCATGGTGACGCGGGAGCCGGCGGACAGAGCGCCGCCGTCCACGTTGACCGCGACGTTCGTGTCGGCGAATCGGAAGCCCGAGAAGGTCGAGACGACGACGCCGCCGAGGAATTGTACGGCGGTGGCGCCGGGAGCGAGCGACTGGAACTTGACGTCCGCGAACGCGAGCTCGGCGGCCCCGGCCTGCGCGGAGAACTGGATTCCGAGGGCGCCCCCCTCGACCTGATTCGAGACGAAGCTCAGGAGCCCCGCCCCGGCATTCACCCGGAGGCCTGCCGATGCGGATCCTCCCACGAGCCTGCTTCCCGACACGGACAAGTTGAGGTTTCCGGCGCTGTTGAGGATGATGGCGTCGTAACCGGCGGCGGAGGCGACCAAGGTGCTCCCCGAGACGACGGTCCCGGTGGAGCCGTTCAAGTGCAACGGCGGATTGCCCGTGATGTAGCTACTCAAGAGGGTCGTCGTCGAGCCGCCGATGAGGACGCCGGCGACGGTGCTGAAGCTGACCGTGTTATTGGCCGCGAGCTTGTTGACGAAGAGCTCGCCCGCGATGACGTCGCCCGTCATCAGGCCGTCGGCCGACTCCAGCATGACCGAGCCCAGCAGGCTCGCGGCGACCACGTTGTGGGAGCCGGTGTCGTGGAACGAGGCGCCGGCGGGGTTCGAGATGACGCAGTTCGTGACCGTCGTGTAGCTGGGAGCGCCCGAGAAGAACACCGCGCCCTCGGCCACGGCGTTATGGCCGGTCATGGTGCTGAAGCTGATGACGTTCCCCGTGGACCCTTCGATATAGAGGGCCGGACCGGACGCATTATAGAGATAGCTGCGGGTGACGACGTTGGAGGAGGCCTGGTAGAAGTAGACCGACGGCGACGTCGCGTGGCTCGTGGTGATGGTGCTGGCGTCGAGCGTCAGGCCGCTCACGCCCGCGTCGAGATACACGCCCGTGCCGAGCAGGCCGCCCGCATCCTCCACGGTCAGGCTCGAGACGGCCACGTCATCGGAAGACACGAGCACCCCGTATGAGACGGCGTTCGTGGGGAGGACCTTGAGGTTCGAGAGCGAGACGCCGGCGTTCATCACCCGGAAGGCCGCCGTCGAGGCGAGCGGCGGGTCCACGACCGGGAGCGCGCCGACGAAGCTCGGGTCGGCCATGATCGAGATCCGGAAGCCGTTGTTGGCGACGCCTTGGACCGTGACCTGCTCGGCGTAGGTGCCCGTGTCGCGGACGACGACGCAGGAGTCCCCGGACAGGCTCGCGCCCAGCAGGTCGACGCCGCCCTGGATGGTCGTCGCATCGAGCGAGCCGTCCTTCTTGACGTTCTTCGTGACGGCGCAGCCGGGGACCCCGGCGGGGGCGGCCGCCGCTCCGACGGAGCGCAGCATCAGCACCCCGTCGTCGTGCGCCCCGTTGTACCCGACGCCCGCGAGGTAGACGCCCTCCGTCCCCGTCGTCAGCAGGACCGTCAGGGAGTCCGCGCCGTTGAAGCCGGCGTCGAAGAGCCCCGAGGAGACCGCGACCAGGTTCGCGTCGAAGCGGCGGACGAGGAAGTCGCCGCCGTCGGCCGTGGAGGACGTGAGCCCGACCGTCACCAAGTTTCCGGAGTCGACGACCACTCCCCCGCCCCAGGCCGAGGCCCCCGTCACCGTGATGGTGGCCGCGACGCCGTCGTAGGCCAGGTCGGCGGAGGCGAAGCGCCGGACGTACGCCTCTCCGACGCCCTTGCCGAACACATAGACCTTGCCCCCGCCGTAGGCCAGGCGCAGCCCCATCGGATCGCCCAGATACGAGATGTCGGCGCTGGCGACCGGCTGGAGGTTGGCGTCGAACTTCACCAACCCCATCGGGGTGTAGCCGCGCGAACTGGCCGCGACGTAGAGGTTCCCCACCGCGTCGACCGCCATCGACCGGCCGTGGGTCTCGAGCGCGCCGGGCAGCGCGTAGGTCGTGCGCGCGACCTCCGTCAGGGAGGGCGTGTACTTGACGACCAGGGCCGGATAGACGCCGCCCAACAGCGCCCCGCCCCCGTCGTCGAGGGCGTAAACGTACCCGCCGCGCCCGACGACCTGCGTGCCGCCGTACGGGGCGGTGAGGGTGACCGACGCCTGGAACACGAGGTTCGCGTCGTAGAGGTGCACCCCGGTGTCGATGGTCGGCTCCCCGCGCGAGACGCCGACCTGGAGTGCGCCGCCCTCGAAGGCCAGGGTATAGGCGACCGTCTGCGCGGGGAGCGGCACCGAGGAGAGGACGACCCCCTGCGGGCTGATCTTAAGGAGATAGGAGTCCCAGTCCGTGGTGGAGAACCAGGGCCCGGTCGTGGAGGTCGCTACGGCGTAGAGGTTCCCGGTGGCCGGGTCCGCGACCATCCCCATGAAGGACTCGTTGCGGTGGTCCACGGAGTCCACGTTCAGACCGCCCGGCAAAGTCCCGGAATAGGTGAGGACGGCCGGAGGAGTCGGCCCGGCCGGCGCCGCCCCTCCACCCTGGAAGCCCGGGATGGATTGGCGGAGCACGATACCGTCGTCATGGAGCCCGTTGAGGGAGAAGCCGCCCACGAAGACGTCGCTCGAGCCGTAGAGCGCGAGCCCGGTCGCGCCGTCGCGCGTGCCGAACCCGCCGTCAAAGACCCCGGAGGAGACCGGCGCCAGGTCGAAGTCGTAACGCTGCACGAAGTAGTCGCCCCCGTCGGCCGTGCCCGACGAAAGCCCGACGGCCACGCCCCAGTTGTTGGCGGCGATCAGCGCGTACGGGGAGGGGCCCGGGGCGACGATGGTCGAGGCGAAGCCGGCGTAGGCCAGGTCGGCGGCGAGGAACTTCCGGACGAAGAAGGTCGTCGGGCCGCCGTTGTTGCGGGAGACCGCGTAGACGGCCCCGCTCGAATAGGCGACTTGCGCGTTCCCATAGGCCCACGCCGACAAGTCGACGTCGGCCAGCAGGTTGAGGTTCGCGTCGTATTTGACGAGGCGCTGCTGCGTCGTTCCCTCGCCGGTGCTGATGGACACGAAGAGCTGGCCGGGGACGTTGCGGGCGATCGAGTTGGCCAGCATGTAGCCGGGGTTGGCGGTGTAGGTCGCCCGCGCCAGCTCGTTCATGTTGGCGTCGAACTTGATGAGCTTGGCGTGGTTCTCGACCTGGCCGCCGTCGCAGGCCGCGTAGACGAACCCGCCGCCGGCCACCAGGCGCGTGATGTTGCCGCAGTCGGAGAAGCTCAGGCTCGTTCCGCCGACCGGGACCAGGTTCAGGTCCAGCTTGTCGACGGCGAGGAAGCTCCCCGGCTGCTTCTCGCCCACGTAGATCGCGCCGTTGCCCAGCGCCAGGCCGTCTCCGCTGTGGCTGCCCGAGAGCGGGGCGGAGGCGACCACCACGCCCAGCGAGGAGAACTTGAGGACGAAGTAGTCGCCCGGCGACGAACCCGTGGGGCCCGTGGTCGACGTCGCGACGGCGTAGAGGAACGGTCCGCCGGCCGCGGCCGTGTCGGCCACGAAGCTGAAGAGCGCCTCGTTGCGGTTGTCCGTCGAGTCGACGCGGCCCGGGTAGAAGACGAGCTGGACGGGCGCCGGCCCGCCGCCCGAGCGGAGGTCGAGCCTCCGGACGACGGCGTCGAAATCGGTGCCGTTGAAGGCCGCGCCCGCGACGAAGATGTCCCCCAGATCCGTCGCCGCCAAGGCGCTCCCGGCGGCGGCGCCCGGCGCGAACGCGGCGGTGGAGAGCAGGTTCAACGCGGTGTCGTAGCGCAGCACCCCGACGTGCGAGCTCATCCCGAGGACGTAGAGGTCCCCGTCGGCCCCGGTCGCGATCTTCGCCCGGTTCGACATGCCGGACCCGGCGGCGGTGAAGGTGGAGGACGCCAGGTAGTTGAGGCCCGAGTCGAACCGGCGGACATGCACGTGGACGCCGGCGGTGTCCATCATCACGCCGTAGAGGTTCGCCCCCGAGAAGGCGATGAAGACGTCTTCGCTGCCGGGGAAGAGAGAGCTGACGTCCCGGTCGAAGACGGGAGTCAGATTGGCGTCCAATTTCAGGAAGCGATGGCCGGGCGAAGATGAGCCGACCACGGAGTAGACGTTGCCCGCGGCGTCGAGCGCCACCCCGGAGCCGCGGTTGAGGTTCGCGTTCGGATAGTCGTAGCTGGCCAAAAGCGCCAGCGAAGCGTCGAGCTTGAGCAGCGTCGCGCCGAAGCCGTCGGCGATGGTGTTCGCGTAGAGATAGGTCCCGTCCGAGACCATGTCGCCCAAGGTCGAGATGACGGCGGCGGGCAGGGCGGCCGAGGAGAGGAAGACCAGGTCCTTGTCGAACTTGCTGATCCAGGACGGACCGCCGCTCCAGAAGGCCGTCTCGAGCGTCTCGCCGACGTAGACGTTGCGGGCGGCGTCCAGCACGACGTTGCCGCCGTCGTTGCCCGCCAGGGCGGCCGAGGCCAGCTTGACCCCGGTCGGCCCGTACTTGACGAGGTACTGGAGGTCGGGGTCGGTCAGGTCGGGGCTGTCGGTCGACGCGACGATGACGTAGACGTAGGGGCCGCCGACGGTGACCGTGTCCACCGCGATGCCCCGGCTGTACTCGTGCTGGCCGTTCTGGCTGGCGACGACGGCGCCGCCCGGCTGTCCGAAGGAGCCGGTGAAGGAGAGGGTGATGGGAGCGGCGGGGGGCGAGCCGGCCCCGGCGCCCGGGATGCCGGCGGCGTAGACGTGCGAGGAGATCGAGACGCCGACGGTGTAGTCGTTGCCGGCGGGCGAGGCGTACGCGCCGTGCTGGGAGACGTTGGAGGGCAGGCCCGCGAACGGGGTCGTCACAGGGTGGAGGGCCTGGCCGCCCGGGGTCAGGACCACGACGTTCAGGGCCTTGTTCGTCGCGCAGCTGTCGTATTGGTAGGCGATGGCCACGGACGCCGGGCCGGAGGACAAGACGAGGTTGCGGTGGTCTAAGTGGAGGCACCCGGGCCCGCCGCCCGGCGTGAGGGTGTCGAACGCGTTGTTCCAGACGGTCGCGCCGCCGGGGCCCATCAGGGCCGCCCGGATGACCGCGTTCTCCCCGCTCGTCTCTGCCCACGCGACGACGGGGCCGCTCGAGGTCAGAAGGGTGTCGAAGGCGCCGTAGCCGTTGCCCTGACCGCCGTGTTCGGTGTTGATGTAGAGGTTGCTCGACAGGGTCTGCGGCCAACCCGGGGCCAGGGAGCCGGCCGCGGTGACGTGCAGCGCGTTCAGCTGCTTCGTCCCCGAGTCCTCCCAGACGATGAACGCGCCCGAGGCGCCGTCCCCGGTCATGCCGAATCCTTGGTCGGTGAACTGCCCGGTCACGGTCGAGAACGTCGTGCTCCAGTTGACCTGCTGGGCGGAGTCGACGCGGGCGGCCGAGAGCGTCGTCCCCCCGTTCAAGAACTGGAAGTCGACCGTCCCCGCGTTCGCCTGACCGCCGCCGGCGGGGGACGGGATGTGCCCGGTCCAGCCGTTGGCGGACAAAGGCCTGATGAAATCGTTGACGGCCCCGCCGACCAAGGCGCCGTTGGCGACGTTCACGGCCTGGATGTAATGGCGGTAATCGATGGTGCTGTTCGGCAGGGAGTGGCCTCCGAACCCGAACCCTCCTTCGACCGCCAGATAGCCGCCGTCGCAGCCGTCCGCCGTCGCGGCGTACGCCACGGGCCCCCACAGCTTGGACCCGCTGGGGCCGAATCGCGAGACGAGGCAGGCCTGGGTGCTGTCCTGGTAGCCGAACACGAGGCCCCCGGCCCCGTCCGAGACGGCGTTGCTCTCTCCCAATCCGTTCGAGCCGGGGACGATCCCCGCGACCAAGGTCAGGGTGCTGCCCCAGACGTTGGCCCCGTCGGCCTTCGCGATGCGCTGCGCGAGCACGTCGAAGTCGGCGCCGCCGTTGTCCCGCGTCCAGACGACGTACGTGTCGTCGTTGGGAGCCGGGAGGAACCAGATTCCCTGCCGGCCGCTAGGGCTCGGGAAAGCCGCGCTGGTGATGGGCTTGCCCCAGTTCGGCGCGGGAGGCGGCGCGGCGGCGACCGCGAGGTTCAGGACCTCGGTGCGGATGACGGCGCCGGTATACGACACATAGACGCGGCTCGAGTCCACCACCGACATCGCCTTCGACCCGACGCCCCCGAACAGGAAGAGGTCGGCCAAGGCGTTGGAGAGGCGCGCCGTGAACGCGTAGGGATCCGCGGGCAGGCGCCCCGAGAAGTAGACCTCGCCGGAGGCATCGACCACCACGGAGCGGGCCCCGTCGCGCTCGACGGCGGCGGACATCGTGCGCGTGGCGATCTGGACCAAGGTCGGGCTGTACTTGACGATGATGGCTTCCCCGGAGGCGCCCGTCGTCGACACGCCCGCGACGTAGACGTTCCCGGCGGGGTCGAGCGCGATGTCCGTGGAGAAGTTCGAGGCGCCGGCGGTGTAGGCCGCCGAGGAGACGAGCGAGAGGCCGGCGGTCGCGTAGCGGTAGGTCGTGAAGTTCGGCGGCCCGGTCTGCGAGTCGCCGTCGAAGAAGCCCGAGTGCAGATAGAGGTCTGAGCCCGACTCCGAGAGGACCGCGCGGACCGACTCCCCCCAGAAGGCCGTCGTGTAAGCCCGGACGTCGGTCGTCTGGACGACCGCCAGGCTGGCATCCCGGTCGTCGAGCGTGAGGTTCTGCCCGTTCTCCGCGAACGTCAGCGTGTAGACGTGCGTGCCCGCGGGGTTCACCGCCAACGCATACCCGGAGCCGACGATGGGCTGGGAGGCCACCATCCGGAGGCTCGAGTCGTACTTGGCCACCACGCTGCTCGTGCCGGTCTGCCCGATGACGTAGAGGTTCCGGGCTTCGTCCAACGCCCCGTCCCAGAGGTTGGCCTGGTTCGAATACGTCGCCGACGCCAGCACGACCCCCGTGGGGCCGTACTTGACGATGAGCCACTGGCCGCCCGTGGCGCCGCCGCCCCCGAAGAGAGTCGACGAGGTGGTCGCGAGGAGGTAGGCGTAGGGGCCGCCCACGGTGACCGTGTCGAGCACGACGCGGTTCGCCTGGTCGTTGCCGTAGCCGCCGGTGTAAACCGCCCCTCCCGGCGTGGAGAAGTTGCCGGAGAAGGCGCCGGTCGGGACGGCCGTGCCGCTCGACAGGTTCATATACCCCGACACGCCGTCGAAGTCCGTCCCGTTATAGGAGCGCCCGGTGACGACCACCCGGCTCGAGGTCAGCACCACCGCGTCCCGGAAGAAGTCCGCGCCGTTGGCCGCCCCGTTGTGCGTCGCCGAGGAGAGCAAGGTCAGCGACTGGTCGTAGCGGAGCACGAGGGCGTCCAAGACCGCGCCGACCGACGAGCCGCCCATCACATAGAGGGTCCCGTCCGGTCCGAGCGTCATATGCTGCCCGGTCCCCCCCACGACGCCGCTGAAGGTCGAGGAGACGCCGGTGTAGTTGCCGGACGCGTCGAACTTGCGCAGGTAGAGCTCGCCCAAAGTGCCGTTGGCGGAAGCCACGAACAGGCCTCCAGCGGCGCGGACCATCCGATTGAACTGACCGTTGAGGACGGTGGTGACGTTGACGTCGTTGAGGATGCTCCCCAGACCCGGGGCGAAGGTCACCAAGCGCCGGGTGGTCGCGGAGCCGTTCCCCGTCGAATACATGACGTAGACCGCCGAGTCGTCGTAGGTGATGCTCGCGAAGCGCCCGTCCGGCACGCTGTAGGGGGCGGTGGCCAGCGCGACCAGGTCCGGGCCGTACTTGACGACCTTCGTATAGCCGTTGGTCGTCCCGCTGGCCGCCGTCACGTAGATGTTCGTCCCGTCGGTCGCGATGCGCTGGAAGCCGCCGATGTCCGAGCCGATGGCGATGGAGGCCAGGGGCCGGAGGTCCTTGTCGAACTTGCTCAGGCGCGTCCCCGCGTCGTCGCCCTCGTGGACGTAGATGTTGTGGGAAGAATCCATCGCGAACCCGTGGCCGGCGGGGCCGGTCAGCAAAGAGACCGAGGAGACGAAGACCCCTGCCGCGTCGTATTTCACGATGGCCGCCGCGTCCGGGAAGGCGCCGACGTTGCCGGTGGTGGACTGCGCCACCACGTAGAAGAAGGGGCCGCCGGCGGTCACGGTGTCGGCGTGGATGGTGAAGTTGTCGTCGTTGGTGCCGCCGGAGCCGGAGAGGACGGAGCCGTAGGGGCCGTCGAAGTATCCGGACGCCGACAGCCCCTCGACGACGGGGGCGGGCGTCAGGTCCAGGCGGACCATGACCGCGTCGTAGTCCGAGCCGTTGAAGGACTGGCCGACGACGAAGACCTGGCTAGAGCTCAGGACCGCGGCGTCTTGCGCGAAGTCCGTCGCATTGGCGGCCCCGTTCCAGGTCGCCGAGGAGAGTTGAAGGAGGTTCTGACTATACGTAACGACCAGGTAGTTCGCCGGGACGGACGTCCCGCCGACCGCGTAGAGCGTGCCTTCGGGGCC
>SCTT01000019.1 GCA_004322435.1 bacterium | reverse complement strand
TACGGCATCTGGCTCAACATGGACGTCCCGCTCTTCAAGGACAAAGAGGTGCGCCTGGGCTTCCAGCACTCGATGAACGTGGACAAGGTCCTCAAGACCGTCCTGCGCGGCGACTACGAGCGCCTCAACTCGAACGCCGAGGGCTACGGCAACGCCACGGACAAGACCGTCAAGGCGCGGCCCTTCGACCTGGCCCTGGCCGAAGAGCACTTCAAGAAGGCCGGCTGGGCCCAGCGCGGCCCCGACGGCATCCGCGTCAAGGACGGCCAGCGCCTGAGCGCGCGCGTCACCTACGGCAACCCGGCCCACACCGAGCGCCTCGTGGTCCTCAAGGAAGAAGCCAAGAAGGCCGGCGTCGAGCTGACGCTGCAGCTCTTGGACGGGGCGGCCTCCTTCAAGACGATGCTCGAGAAGAAGCACGAGATCGCCTACTCGGGCTGGGGCGCGCAGGACAAGCCGGAGTTCTGGGGCAACTACCACGGCGTCAACGCCCACAAGCCGCAGACGAACAACTTCTCGAACCTCGACGACCCCGAGCTCAACAAGCTCATCGACCTGTGGCGCCAGGAGTTCGACCAGGACAAGCAGGACAAGTACTCCCGCGGCATCCAGAAGCTCATCTGGGACTCCGCGTCCTACATCCCCACCTGGAAGGTGCCCTACTGGCGCATCGCGTACTGGCGCTGGCTCAAGTGGCCCACGCCCGCGGGCACGAAGACTTCGGACGACCCCATCGCGTACCCCGTCTACGAGGGCGACCTGTGGGACGGGCTGTACTGGATCGACGAGGCGGCCAAGAAGGAGACGGAGGAGGCGATGAAGGCCGGCAAGAGCTTCCCCCCCGTGAACAAGGTTGACAAGACCTACAAGTCCTGAGCTGCTGCGGGTCCGGGGCCTCAAGGTCCGCTTCGACGGCGAAGCGGGCCCGGTCCACGTCGTGCGCGGGGTCAGCTTCGAGCTGGAGCGCGGCCGCACGCTCGGCATCGTCGGCGAGTCGGGCTCCGGCAAGAGCGTGACGTCCTTGGCGGTGATGCGCCTGTTGCAGAAGCCCTCCGGCGTCATCGAGGGCGGCGAGGTCTTCCTCGAAGGCCGCGACCTGGCGGCGTTGACGCCCGACGCGATGGCCTCGGTGCGCGGCAACCGCATCGGGATGATCTTCCAGGAGCCGATGACGGCCTTGAACCCCGTCCACACCGTGCGCTCGCAGCTCTGCGAGTCCTACGAGCTCCACTGCCCCGAGATGACCGAGGCGGACCGCGCGGCCGCGGCGCTCCATATGCTCAAGGAGGTCGGCATCCCCGACCCCGAGAAGCGTTTGGACGAGTACCCGCACCAGCTCTCCGGCGGCATGCGCCAGCGCGTGATGATCGCCATCGCGCTGGCCTGCAAGCCCGACATCCTCATCGCCGACGAGCCGACCACCGCGCTCGATGTGACCATCCAGGCCCAGATCCTCAAGCTCATCAAGCGCCTGCAAAAGTCGCACGGCATGGCCGTCATCTTCATCACGCACGATTTGGGCGTCATCGCGGAGCTCTGCGACGAGGTGGCGGTCATGTACGCGGGGCAGATCGTCGAGCGCGCGCCGGCGCGGGAGCTCTACGGCGCGCCCAAGCACCCCTACACGAAGGGCCTCCTGGCCTCCATTCCGCGCCTCGACAGCGTGCGCAAATCCATGCTGCCCACCATCGAGGGCATGGTCCCCGACTTCCTGTCTCTGCCCGAGGGCTGCGCTTTCCAGAACCGCTGCTCGCTCGCGGCCGACGTCTGCAAGACGGCGCCGGAGCTTGAGGACGCCGGCGCGGGGCGCCTGACGCGCTGCGTGCGGTGGAAGGAGCTGGCGTGAAGGAGACGCTCCTCGACGTCAAAGACCTCAAGATGCACTTCCCCGTCCACGGGGGCCTCTTGTACCGCCAGGTCGCGACCATCCACGCCGTCGACGGCGTCTCCTTCGACGTCAAGTCCGGCGAGACGGTGGGCCTGGTCGGGGAGTCGGGCTGCGGCAAGTCCACCTTGGGCAAGGCCATCCTGCGCCTCTACGACCCGACCGCGGGCAAGGTCATGTTCGAGGGGCGCGACCTCGCGCATATCCATGGGGCTGCCCTGCGCGAGCTGCGCCGC
>SCTT01000175.1 GCA_004322435.1 bacterium | reverse complement strand
CGCTGCGCCGCTCGCGGCGGCCGGCCGTCTCGACGCTCGGCTGAGCCGACACGAAAAGGGCCCTCCCTGACGGGAGGGCCCAATATCGAGCGCATCCCGGACGGCCCGCCCGGGATGGTGCGTCTCAGAACACCTCGAACAGGCCCGCCCCGCCCATGCCGCCGCCGATGCACATGGAGACGACCACGTGCTTGGCGCCGCGGCGCTTGCCTTCCTGCAGGATGTGGCCCGAGAGGCGTGCGCCGGTCATGCCGAAGGGGTGGCCGATGGCGATGGAGCCGCCGTTGACGTTGTACTTGGCCGGGTCGATGCCCAGCTTGTCGCGGCTGTAGAGGCACTGGCTGGCGAAGGCCTCGTTCAGCTCCCACAGGTCGATGTCGTCGACCTTCAGGCCGTGGCGCTCCAGAAGGCGCGGGATGGCGAACACCGGGCCGATGCCCATCTCGTCGGGCTCGCAGCCGGCGACCGCCCAGCCCTTGAACACGCCCAGCGGCGTGAGACCGCGGCGCTCGGCTTCCTTGCCTTCCATGATCACCACCGCGGCCGAGCCATCGCTGAGCTGGGAGGCGTTGCCGGCGGTGATGTACTTGCCGGGGCCGCGCACGGGCTCGAGCTTGGCCAGGCCCTCGGCGGAGGTGTCGGGCCGGTTGCACTCGTCCTTGGTGACCACATAGTCGACGACGGACTCTTCCTTCGTCTCCTTGTTGACCACCTTCATCTTGGTCTTCATCGGGACGATCTCGTCCTTGAACTTGTCGGCCTGTTGGGCGGCGGCCATGCGGCGCTGGCTCTCCAGGGAATACTCGTCCTGGTACTCGCGGGAGAGCTTGTAGCGCTCGGCGACGATGTCGGCGGTGTCGATCATCGGCATGAAGATGGCCGGGTACATCTCGGTCAGGCGGGGATCCATGTTGCCCGCGCCGGCGCCCGGATTGGGGATCGAGATCGACTCTACCCCGCCGGCCACCACGGCGTTGGCGCCGTCGTTGCGGACGTAGTTGGCGGCCATGGCGATGGTCTGCAGGCCGCTGGAGCAAAAGCGATTGACCGTCACCCCAGACGTGGTGATCGGCAGGCCGGCGAGCAGGCCCGCCTGGCGGCCGACATTGCCGGCCCCGTGGGCGCAGTTGCCCATGTAGATGTCCTCGATCTCGGACGGGTCGATGCCCGAGCGCTCGACGGCATGCTTCACCGCATGGGCGGCCATCGAGACAGTGGGCGTCATATTGAATCCGCCGCGGGCGGACTTGGCCAGGCCCGTGCGGGCGTAGGAAACGACGACGGCTTCGCGCATTTGGAAATGATCCTCCCAACGAATGATTTTTTGAGGCCTCGGTCTGGCCCCGGAACACTCGGCGGCAACCTTTGCATCCCGAGTTCAAAATGGCTAGGGACGGGCGCGCCTCTCGCCGTGACTTGAGGCGTTTCCCCATACGTGAAGGGAAGTCCTGGATGGCCGCCGTCAACGCGTTCCGTAGAGCCGGTCTGGCCCTGGCGTTCTGCCTCGCGCTGGCCGCGTGCGGGCGCGGGCCGGGCGGCGAGAGCGCGCCGGAGAGCGGCGACAAGGCGGTGGCCAAGGTCGACGGCAAGACCGTCTGGGTCTCCGACGTCAAGCGCGAGGCCATCGCCCAGGGGCTGATCGGCCAGGGCGAGCCGCTGGACGTCTCCTCCGACCTGTTCCGCCAGATGATGGACGAGGTGATCGACCAGAAGCTGCTGGCCGCCGAGGCCCAGCGCCGCAAGCTGGACAAGGACCCGGTGGC
>SCTT01000174.1 GCA_004322435.1 bacterium | reverse complement strand
CCCCGGTCGGCCCGTACTTGACCAAGGTCGCCAGAGGCGGCGCGGCGCCGACCGAGCCCGTCGTCGAAAGCAGCACGGTGTAGACGAAGGGCCCGCCGGCGGTGACCGTGTCGACGAGGACGGCCCGCTCCTGGTCGTTCGTCCCGCCGTTGCCCGACAGGGCCGCCCCGCCCGGAACGCCGAAGGAGCCCGAGGCCGTCAGCGCGGAGCCAGGAGCCGGCGTCGGGGCCAGCGTCAGCCGCGCCGCGACCGCCTGCAGGTTGCCGGCGGGCCCGTCGGCGGTCCCCAGCAAGACCACGTCCGTGGCGCTGAACGCCGCAAGGTCGTCGGCCTGCCGCCAGACGTTCGATTGGACGGACGCCGAGGACAGGAAGGCCGGCGTGGCGTCGTACTTGTGCACCGACGCGCCGCCGTCGCCGTTGCCGGCCACGAGGAGGCTGCCGTCGTTCGCGGAGGTGAGGCTGATCGGCCAGAAGCCCGTAAAGGTGGAGGATTGGCCGGTGTAGGCCAGGTTCGAATTGGAGTACTTCCTTATAAAGGTCAGGTCTTGGGCCCCGGTCGAGTAGTCGAGGACGAAGAGCCCGGCCCCGGAGAGCGCCAGCTGGCGCGTCGGGTTGCCGACCGACACGAGCGCGCTGACGTCCTGCGCGGCCAGCGTCGACGTCAGGCTCGCGTCGAACTTGGCCAGCAGGTACGGGGGCCCGCTCATCACGGTCTCGCTGTAGGTGCTCACGAGCACGTAAGTCACGCCGCTCTGGTCGACCGTCAGGTCGAGCGCGTGGGGAGCCCCGTCGGGCGCGTTGATGCTTCCCAGGTGGTTTAAGTCCAGGTCGTAGCGCTCGACCGTGCAATGCGCGGCCGTGTAACCGCCGTCGCTTAAGAGGTAAACGGAGCCGTTGGCGACCCGCAGGTCCATCGGCCAGAGGCCGCTCAGCTGCGCCGCGGTCGACTTGGCGAGCGTGGGCCCGTATTTCGACAGGTAGACCTTCTGCTGGCCGGTCCCGTAGTCGGTGACCTCGCGCACGAAGATGTTGCCCGCGCCGTCCGTGGCCATCGGGTCGAGGCTGTCGTTGCCCATCAGCGTGACGGAGGCCAGCAGCACGCCGGCCGGGTCGTACTTGGCGATGCCCGCCAAGCTCGGGTTGCCGCGCGAATGCCCGGCCACCGAGGAGCCGAAGAGGACGTACGAGTAGGGCCCCCCGGGCGTTCCCGTGTCCTTGACGACGCGCCAGCCCCAGGCGTCGAAGCCGCCGCCGGCGCCGATGAGGGCGCCGTCGGGCGAAGCGAAGCCGCCCGTGAAGGTGTAGTTGTAGCCGGAAGTCTGCCCGAGGCTCAACATCGCGGTAACGGCGTCGTAGTCGGAGCCGTTGAAGGTCTGGCCCGTCACGAAGATGGCCGTCGAAGCCAAGACGACGAGGTCCCGCCCGAAGTCGGCGCCGTCGGCGGTCCCGTTGAAGGAGGCGGTCGAGAGCTGGTTGAGGTTCGTGTCGTAGGCGACGACCAAGATGTCCTGGACGGCCCCGGCGGCCACGGACGTCCCGCCGACGGCGTAGATGTTCCCGTCGGGCCCGAGCGCCATCTTCCGGAACGTGTTGCCCGCCACGCCGCTGAACGTGGAGGAGACGCCCGTATAGTTGCCGCTCAGGTCGAACTTGCGCAAGAAAGCCGAGGCCCCGCTGCCCGAGCCCAGGTAGATGTCCGTCCCGACGACCAGGGGCCAGTAGAAGTGGCTCGAGACGAGCGCGGTGACGTCGACGTCGAAGATCTGCGCAGACAGGTCGGGGCTGAACTTGACCAGATGACGCGACGTCCCGCTGCTCGCCATCAGGAGCACGCCGCTGGGGTCGACCGTCAGCGTCCCGGGCGACGCGTTGAGCAGCGAGTAGACGCCCGTCGCCACGGCCACCAACGAGGGCGAGAACGCGATGACCTTGACGTGCGCCTCGGTCGTGCCGCTCGAGGCGCTCACGTAGGCGTTCGTCCCGTCGGAAGTCATGCGCGGGGCGCCGCCGACGTCCGAGCCGAAGCCGACCGACCCCAGCCAAGCGAGGTCGTTCGAGTAGCGGCTGAGGACGGCCCCCGCTCCGTCGCCCTCCATCACATAGAGACTGCCGGACGGCCCGGCGGCCAAGGCGCGCCCGGCGTCGCCGTAGGCGAGCGAGACCGAGGAGAGCGCGACGCCCGTCGAGCTGTACTTGACTATGGTGCCGACGCTCGGCTGGGAACCGACCGTCCCGGAGGTCGACACGAAGGAGACGAAGACGAAGGGTCCGCCCGCGGTCTGCGTGTCGACGACCAGCGCGAAGCCGGTGTCCTTGAGGCCCGGCGCGCCGACGACGGCGCCGCCGGCTGTGAAGGGTCCGGCGGCGGCGGGGAGGGAGATTCCGAGGGCGACGAAAGACGCCGCAATACAAATAGCGGCGGCTCGGCTGAGGGCCCTCGGCGTTTTCTGCACAGTGCTTCGGTACGACTGAAGCGATGGTACGCTGAGAGAACCGGACCCGCAATGTCGGGAATCACGCGCCGCTCAATCGTTCGTCATGTGACTCCGGTCACGCGGCGGCCCGCCCGTCGGAGCGCGCGCCCCGTCCCCGCAGCGCCGTGACGGGAATCACACGCCGGCTCAGTCGTCGAGGCGGCCGAATTTTCCTGAGTGATAGTCTTCGACGGCCTGGTTGATCTCGTCGCGCGAGTTCATCACGAACGGGCCGTAGTGGACGAGCGGTTCGTCGATGGGCTCGCCGCTCAAGAAGAGCGCGATGGAATCCTCGACGGCCTCCACCCGCACCTCGTCGCCGTCGTCTTTAAAGAGGAAGAAGTCGCCGTCCGCCGCGGGCTCCGAGCCGTTGGCGCGCAGCTTCCCCCCGAGCGTGAGGAGCGCGGTGTTGTAGCCCTTCGGCGTCTTGAAGACCGCCGTGCCCCCCGCCTTGAGGCGCACATCGAGCATCTGTACCGGGGTGAAGGTCGAGGCCGCCCCCTTCACGCCCTCGAACTCCCCCGCGATGACGCGCACCGCCCCCTGTCCCCCCTTGAGGGTCGCTTCCTTTATAAGGGGGTTCGTCAGGGCCTGGTACTTGGCCGGAACAAGCTTGTGCTTGCGCGGGAGGTTCACCCAGAGCTGGATCATGTGGAGGACGCCGCCCGCCTTGGAGAACGAGCCCTCGTGGAACTCGTTGTGGAGCACGCCGCCCCCGGCCGTCATCCACTGCACCTCGCCCGGCCCGATGACGCCGCCGTTGCCGGCGCTGTCCTTGTGCGCGACCGCGCCCTGATAGGCCACGGTGACGGTCTCGAAGCCCCGGTGCGGGTGCGTGCCCACGCCGCGCGGCCGCGCGCTCGGGGCGTAATGCTCGGGCTTCTGGTAGTCGAGCAGGAAAAACGGGCTCATCCGCTTCTCGAAGTCGGTGGCGCCGGGGAAATAGTTGCTCACGTGGAAGCCGTCGCCGACCCAGTGCTGCGGCAAGCCGCGGAAGACGCGCTCGATGGTTCGATTCATGGTTTCCTCCATTATAATACCCATAGGACCCAACGAGGTGCCCCCATGACCATCGCCAAGCTCGCCGCCCTGCTCCTCTCGCCCGCCGCCGCGCTCACCGGCGTGCCGGCCCCCGCGCCCGCCGTCTGGCACGCGCCCGTGTCGGGCCTCGTCGTCCCGGCCCTGGCCCAGGCGTCGTCCGGCCGCCTCGAGACCCTCGAAGGCTCCTACCGCGGCGAGGTCGTGGCCGGCGTGTTCAACCCCACGACCGGCGCCGTCGAGACCCGCACGGGCTCGTACCGCGGCGAGGTCGTCGCGGGCGCCTACAACGCCGCCACCGGCCAGGTCGAGTGGCGCACCGGCTCCTACCGCGGCCAGGTCGTCACCGGCGTCTACAACGCCTCCACCAAGTCCGTCGAGTGGCGCGAGGGCTCCTACCGCGGGCAGGTCGTGGCCGGCGTCTACGACCCCGCGGCCGGCCGCGTCGAATGGCGCGAGGGCCGCTACCGCGACCACGTGGTCGCCGGGGTCTACAACCCCGTCTCCAAGAAGGCGGAGTGGAAGGAAGGCTCCTACCGCGGCCAGGTCGTGGCCGGCGCCTTCAACCCGAAGACCGGCCAGGTCGAGTGGAAGGAAGGCTCCTACCGCGGCCAGGTCGTCACCGGGGCGTACAACGCGGCCACCGGCAGCGTCGAGTGGTTCGAGGGCAAGTACATCGGCCACGTCGTCGCCGTGGTCAGCACCTTCCCCGAGTCGGCGACCCTGCAGACCTCTTCCTACGCCGCCGTCGTCGGCGAGGACTCGAAATAACCCGCGACGTCAGGCCCGGGCTCGAGCTGCGCTGGGCGCGCACGCTGACGGAAGACGAGATCCTCCGCTTCATGGAGCTCTCCGGCGACCGGGGCGTCCACCACCGCCAGAAGGACGCGCAGGGGCGCCTCTTGGCCCACGGCCTGCTGACGGCCACCCTCCCCACCAAGCTCGGCGGCGACTTGGACTACATCGCCCGCACGATGACCTTCGAGTTCCTCAAGCCCGTCTACGCGGGGGACGCCCTCGACTGCCTGGGCGTGGTCGACACGGTCAAGCCGGGCCGCGCGTTCACCCGGGTCTCGTTCTCCTTCACCGTCACGAACCAGGCTTCGGTCGTCGTGATGAAGGGCAGCTCCTCCGGCGTCATCGCCGCCTCCTAGCCGCCGTTTTTAGGTAGTACAATCCCCGCATGCGGAAGGGTACCGTCGGCGCGAACGCGCTGCGCAAGGAAGGCCCCGACAAGCTGACCGGGGCCGCCCGGTACATCGACGACTACGACATCCCGGGCGCCCTCTTCGGCGTGACGGTCCGCTCGCCGGGCCCCCGCGGGCGCATCAAGGACGTCCGCTTCGACCTCGCCTTCCCTTGGGACCAGTGCGTCATCGCCACGGCCAAGGACATCCCGGGCAAGAACGCGGTGCACCTGTTGGGCGACGACCAGCCCCTCTTGGCCGACGGCGTCGTGAACCACGCGCTCGAGCCCATCCTCCTCATCGCCCACGCTGACCGCGCGACGGCCTGGCGCGCGCTCGAACACGTCCACGTGGACCTCGAGCCCCTCGAGCCCGTGCTCACGATGGAGGACTCGCTGTCCCAGAAGCAGGTCGTCTGGGGCTTGGACAACGTCTTTAAGGACATCACCATCGTCAAAGGCGACGCCCAGGCCGCCCTCGCCGAGGCCCCGGTCGTCGTCGAGGGCGAGTACCGCGTCCCGCACCAGGAGCAGGCCTACATCGAGAACCAGGGCATGGCCGCCTGGTTCGAGGACGGCACCTTGGTGGTGATGGGCTCGCTGCAGTGCCCCTACTACGTGCACAAGGCCCTGCAGCCGCTCTTCGCCCTCCCCCCCGAGAAGGTCCGCGTCATCCACGCGGTCACGGGCGGCGGCTTCGGCGGCAAGGAAGAGTACCCCAACATGATCGGCGGCCACGCGGCCCTCCTGGCGCTCAAGGCCAAGAAGCCGGTCAAGATGGTCTACGACCGCACGGAAGACATGCTGGCGACCACGAAGCGCCACCCGGCCGTCGTCCGCCACCGCACGGGCCTCACCAAGGACGGGAAGCTCCTCGCCCAGGAGGTCGACATAGTGATGGACGGCGGCGCCTACATGACGCTCTCGCCGGTCGTCCTCTCCCGCGGCATTTTGCACGCCTCCGGCCCCTACGAGTGCCCCAACGTGAGCTTCCGCGCCCGCGCCGTCGCGACGAACACGCCCCCGAACGGCGCCTTCCGCGGGTTCGGCGCCCCGCAGACCCTCTTCGCGGTGGAGCTCCACTGGGAAAAGATCGCCGCGGTGCTCAAGAAGGACTCCATCGCCTTGCGCCGCTTAAACGCCCTGCGCCCCGGTTCGACGATGGCCACCGGCCAGGTCTTAAAGGACAGCGTCAGCGCGGTCCAGGTCCTCGACACGGTCGTCAAGAAGTCCGCCTGGGCCAAGACGCGGCAGGCGCACGCGCGCTGGAACAAGGACCCTAAGAAGCCCACCTGGCGCGGCCTAGGCCTCTCGCTCGTGCACCACGGCGGCGGGTTCACCGGCAACGGCGAGGTCTACCTCAAGAGCCGCGCCGGCGTCTCCATCGACCGCAAAGGCAGCGTCAAGGTCCTGGCCGGCTCCACCGAGATGGGCCAGGGCGCGAGCAGCACCTTGGCGCAGATCGTCGCCGACGCCCTCGGGCTCCCTTACGACAGCGTCAGCGTCGAGCGCCCGGACACCGCGAACGTCCCGGACTCGGGGCCTACGGTGGCCAGCCGCACGACGATGGTGGTGGGCGGGCTCTTGAAGCGCGCCGCCGAGGACTTGAAGCTGGCCCTGGCCAAGCACGGCGGGTCGGCCAAGCGCCTGTGCGGCGACGCGCTGGAGCGCCGCTTCCTCGCCGAATACGAGCGCGCGCCGGGGATGTCCTTCGACGACAAGACCTACAAGGGCGACGCCTACGCGACCTACGGCTACGGCGCGCTCGCCGTCGAGCTCGAGGTGGACAAGGCCACCTGGGAGACGCGCCTCTTGCGTGTCGTCACCGCGCAGGACGTGGGCAAGGCGGTCAACCCGCGCGTCGTGGAAGGGCAGATCGTCGGCGGCACGGTGCAGGGCCTGGGCTGGGCGCTCTTGGAGCAGTGCGTCTACAAGGCCGGGGTCATGCAGAACCCCCGCCTCACCGACTACGTCATCCCCACCGCCCTGGACGTGCCGGACGTCGAGGCCCTCATCGTCGAGAACCCCTTCCCCGGCGGGCCGTTCGGCGCCAAGGGCGTCGGCGAGATGCCGATGGACCTGCCCGGTCCCGCCGTGGCCGCCGCGGTGCTGGCCGCCACCGGGCTCTTTTTGCCGTTCTTGCCGCTCACGCCCGAGCGCATCCAGGCCGCCGCCGACGCGGCGCAAGCCGAGAAGGAGCTCGTCTCATGAAGCTCACCGTCAACGGGAAGAAGCGCTCCTACGCGGGCCTGCCGTTCAAGCGCCTGCTCGACGTCCTCCGCGAGGACTTCGGCCTCACCGGGACCAAGGAAGGCTGCGGCGAGGGCGAGTGCGGCGCCTGCACGGTGCTCGTGGACGGCGAGCCGGTCAACTCCTGCCTCGTGCCGGTGGGCCAGATGGAGGGCGCCCAGGTCGAGACCGTGGAGAGCCTCGCCTCGGCCAAGAAGCTCTCCCGCCTGCAGTCCGCCTTCCTCGAGAAAGGCGGGGCCCAGTGCGGCATCTGCACGCCCGGCATGCTGATGGCCGCCGAAGCGCACCGCCGCGCGGGCGGGAAGAAGACCCGTCAGGCCGTCTGCACCGCCGTCTCGGGCAACCTCTGCCGCTGCACCGGCTACAAGCACATCGTCGACTCGGTGATGGCCGCCCTGAAGGGGCGCAAGTGAGGGGCTCGCCCGAATCGATGAGGTTCCTGCGGGCGCGCACGCCCGAGGAGGCTCTGCGCTTGGCCGAGAAGCATCCCGATGCCAAGCCGCTCGCGGGCGGCACCGACCTCATGGTCGCGTGGAACGCCGGACGGCTCGACGGGAAGACGATGCTCGACCTCTCCCCTCTGAAGGCCTGGGCGCGCATCTCTCCCGCCAAGGACGGGGCCGACGTCGGGGCGCTCGTGACCCACGCGCGCCTGATGCGCCACCCCGAGGTGCTGAAGTTCTGGCCGCTGCTCGCCGAGGCCTGCGGGACCGTCGGCGGGCCGCAGATCCAGGCCCGCGGCACCCTCGGCGGCAACATCGCAAACGCCTCCCCCGCCGGAGACCCTTTCCCCCCCCTGGCCGTCTACGAGGCCCGCGTCCGCCTCGTCCACGCCGGGGGACGGCGCGAGTTGGCCTTCCTGGACGTGTTCGCCGGCGTGAAGAAGACCCATCTGGCCCCCGGCGAGCTCATCGAGTCCGTCCACCTGCCCCACCCGCCCAAGCCCTCGCGCCAGCTCTTCCGCAAGATCGGCACGCGCGCGGCGCAGGCCATCTCCAAGACGATGATGGCGGGCCTGTTGTGGCTCGAGCGCGACGGCGCCGTCCGCGAGGTCCGCTTCGCGCTGGGCTCGATGGCCCCCACCGTCAAGCGCCTGCACGCCGCCGAGGAGTTCCTGCGCGGCCGCCGCCTCGACCGCCCGACGGTCGACAAGGCCGTCGAGCTCCTGGCCGCGGACGTCTCCCCCATCGACGACGTGCGCTCGACGCGCGCCTACCGCCTGCGCGCCGCGCAGAACGTGTTCCGCGGATTCCTGGAGGGACGCCTTGGCCGCTCCTAAGACGACGCTGACCCCTGAAGCGCTGGCCCCCATCCTCGCCGCCCTAGACGACGCCGAAGAGGCCTACACCTCGGAATATCCCGGCATCCCCGAGGGCCGCCGGCCCGTGCACGTCCTCTACGGCGGCGCCGACCGCTTCCAGGCCGAGACCGCGTCCAAGATGGGGACGCTCGCGCTTAAATCCTTCGGCGAGCTCCTCCCGGACGCCGCGGCGCTGGCCCGCGTGACCGGCATGCCCGCCGCGCTCGCGGAGGCGGTGCGACCGCGCGTGGCCGAGAAGCTGACGCGCGAGGCCGTCGAGGACTTCCGCATCGACTTCGAGGACGGCTACGGCCCGCGGCCCGACGCGGAGGAGGACGCCCACGCCGTCGGCGCCGCGCTCGAAACGGCGACCGGCCTCTCGCGCGGCTCCTTGCCGCCCTTCCTGGGCATCCGCGTGAAGCCCCTGTGTCGCGCCGACATGGCCCGCTCCTCGCGCACGCTCGACCTATACTTGACGGCGCTCCTCAAGGCGACCCGCGGGCGCCTCCCGGCGGGCTTCGTGGTGACCCTGCCCAAGGTGGCCTTCCCCGAGCAGGTGCTGGCGCTCTCGGATTTGTTGGAGCGCATCGAGCGCGCCCACGTGCTGGCCTCCGGCTCCGTGGCCGTCGAACTGCTCCTCGAGACCCCCACGGCCCTCGTCGCGCCCGACGGCGCCGTCTCGCCGCGCCTCTTGGTCCAGGCCGCCCGCGGACGCTGCGTGGGCCTGCACCTGGGGCCCTACGACATGACGGCCTCGGTCGGCGTCGACGTCGGCGGGCAGACCTTGGACCACCCGGCCTGCGCGTTCGCGCTGCGCCTGGCCGCGGCGGCGGTGTCCGGCACCGGCGTCGAGCTCTCGGACGGCCCGGTGGCGGCGCTGCCGCTGGGCCAAGACCGGGCCGCCGCCGAAGCGGCCCTGGGCCTCCACTACCGCCAGGTCCGCCGCGCGCTCAACGAGGGCGTGCACCGCGGCTGGGACCTGCACCCCGCCCAGCTCGGCACGCGCTACGCGGCCGTCTACGCGCACTACCTCGAGGCCCTGCCGGCGGCGCGCGAGCGCCTGACGCGCTTCGTGGAGGGCCGCGCGAAGGCGGTGGCGGCCGGGACCGTGTTCGACGACGCCGCGACGGTGCGCGGGCTCACGAACTTCTTCAGGCAGGGCCTGGCCTGCGGGGCTTTGCGGGCTGAGGACGCGCCGGCGGGCACGGTGCCCGCGGGCGTCTAAGACCGGCCGCAAGCCTGGAGCGGGTCGCCTGGCCTAAGCGCCTATCGGACGTTCAGCCGGCCAGCGCGGCTTGAACGAGGCGCTTGACGACCAGGGCGGGGAAGGCGACGGCCGCCGCGACCATGGCGAGGATCATGACGGCGTCCAGGGCCATGAAGGTCTTGCGCAGGCCCAGGGCGGAGAGCGCCGCGAAGCCGGAGAGGAAGACCGCCGCCAGCTTGAGGTACTTGGCCCACGAGAGCCGGCCGTGGGCCGGGAAGCTCTCCTCGTAGAGCGAGCGTTCCGGCACGGTGGGCCGCAGGCGGCAGTGCAGGACGAACAGCCCCCAATACGCAAGCACGACCATGGTGAAGAAGAGCGCGGCCGTGGGCTCCGCCAGGCGGAACCTGAGAGCCGCGGCGGCCGCCATCAGCCCCCAGACCCATGCCTTTTTTCGGCCGTCGAGTATCTCGGCGGGAGCGCTCATGGGCGCGCAGGCCAGCGCGGCATGGATGCTCAGCCCGCCGAGGGCCAGGGCGCAGCCGAGCCAAAAGGCTTGCAGCCGGGCGGGGATGCCGGCGGGGAAGCGGTCCTGGACCGCCGCGAAGTTGTTCCAGGAGTACATCCAGCAGGCGAACCCGAGGGCCGCGGCGCAGCCGCGCCGGGTGAGCCGGGGGTCGCCCAGGCCTAGACGGTCCGTCAAGATGAGCTTCACCAGGAGCATGCCCAACGGGACGTCGATGAAGGCGTGCCAGGACAGGCCGGTGAAGGTCATGTTGAGGGGGCGCAGTCCGAGGACCGCGGGCCCGAGGCCCGGCCCGAAGACCTTGTCCGCCATCACGCCCTCGTTGAAGAGGCCGTAGAGCGAGCCCAGCAGGACGAGGCCCACCGCATCGCGCACCTTGAAGCGCACCGCCAGGTCGGCGATGACGACGAACACCAAGGCGTAACCCAGCCACGGCACGACCAGCAAGGACGCGGCGAGCGGCCCGTGGTCGAGGAGCCTCGCGACGGGCGCGATGTTCCAGATGGCGAACTCGGAGAGGAGCATGCCGAGGGTCCCGAACAAGAGCAGGGGCAGCCATCTTTGCCCGGCAGTCATGACGGACATGGTACCACCGACCGAGGAATCCGTTAGAACGCCGCGAAGCCCCAGGCCGCCGCGACGAGCAGCAGCCCCGCCATCACCCACCGCGCCTCGAGCGTCCGGCAGACCGACTCGCCCCCCGCCCAGCGGATCCGCCGCACCTGCACATAGGGGACCGGCGCGCGCCGGTACCAGCCCTCGACCTCCACCTCCTGGCCGATGAGCTGTTTGGCGCGCGTCACGGCGAAGAGGAAGTCGAACACCCTCAGCGGCTGCTCGTAGTCGAGCACCACGAAGCCGGTGGCGTCCTGGACGACCAGGTCCTCGCCCAGCACGTAGCCCGGGCTGCCGCGCCCGATGACCGTGCCTTTAAGCGAGACGGGCACCGCGCGCACCGAGGAGACCTTCACCTGCTTGAGGAGCCCCGCGACCGAGCCGTCGGGCCAGACGGAGGAAGGATACGCGAAGCGCAGGCGACCCGCGACGCCCAGGGCCAGCCCGCCCAGGCCCCACGCCCACCAGGCGCCCGGCGCCTGCGCGCCCGCCGCGACGCGGAGAGCCCCGCCCAAGACGGCGCCGAAGACGGGCAGCCAGGCGTAGAAGACGTCGACCAGGAACTCGTCGAAGTAGCTCTCGGGCTTCTCCAGCTCGAAGCGGGCGTAAGGCTTCTGGCCGAGGGCCTCGGCGCAGTGGGCCAGGTGCTCGAGGCGCTTGGCCGGCAGCGGGTGCGTGGAGGAGAGCTCGTAGAGCGCGGCCCAGGGGTTCCACAGGTCCCACTGCATGGCGCCGAGGACGTTCTCCGAGGACGGCCCGGCGGCGCCGCTCCCGCGGGAGGCCGACACGGCCAGGGCCTTGGCGCTCGTCGGGTCGAAGACGCCGAGCATCCGCGCCGCCGCCAGGTCGCCGACGCCCTCCTTGGCCTCGGCGTCGCCTTCCCGGCCGGCGAGGCCGTAGGCGATCTTGACCAAGGCCGAGGCCAGCGCGTTGGGCCGCCCCGTCACGTCGGCCGACCAGCGGTCGGCGTGGAGCTCGCGCAGGCGCGAGAGGGCGAGCACCATATAGCGCGTGAGGACGTAGAGCAGATAGGCCGCGATGCCGATGAGCGCGAGCTGGCCCTTGCCCTTGCTCGAGCCCGAGGAGCGCGTCTTCGTGCAAGCCCGGTAGATGGCGTAAAGGACGACCGGCACCAGCGAGGCTAGGGTCATCACCAGCATGTCGTAGTTGGCGATGTGGCCCAGCTCGTGGCCGAGCACGGCGGCGGTCTCCTCGTCGTCTAAGGTCTCGAGCAGGCCGGAGGTGACCACGAGGCGCGCGTCCGAGGGCACGCGCCCGTAGGTGAACGCGTTAGGCGTGCCGTCCTTGATGACGCCGATGCGAGGAAGCGGCAGGCCTTTGCGGCGGCAGGCGTCGGCCAAGAACTGCGCCGCGGGCCGCGGCAGGCCGTCGAGGCCCGTCCAGGTGAGAGAATGCATCCAGGTGAGCGACAGGTCCATCAAGAGCGGCCCGAGCAGGATTTGGAAGAAAACGAACGCGCCGGCGGAGAGGAGGGCCGACTGGGGGCTGATCGCGTCGAGCTCGACGGCGGCGAACAAGACCGCGGTCAAGGCGCCGTAGAGGACGGCCATCAGGGCCCCGGCGCGCAGGGCCAGGCTGGGCAACGCGGCCAGCGCGGCGCGCACCGCGCCCTCGGCCCGGAGCGGGGTCGGCTCGGTCCGCGAAGGAGGCGGCGGCGCGGCTCCCGGCAGCGACGGGGCGGCCCCCCCGAGCATGCGGTTTAAGGCCTCGACCTCGCCGCCTCCTTCGCGGACCGAGCCGACCCCGCTCCGGGCCGAGGGCGCGGTGCGCGCCGCGCTGGCCGCGTTGCCCAG
>SCTT01000173.1 GCA_004322435.1 bacterium | reverse complement strand
TCTACTACTCGGGCCACGGCGCCCGAGTAGTAGAAGAAGACGGTCGAGCGCTCGGTGACGTTGTTGGGCAGCCAGGTCTCGATGTTCTTTTTGAGCCCGGCGCTGCTCGCCGCCGGGCCCGAGAGGTAGGCGATGTTGCGCTCCGGGTAGCCCAGCGCCCGCAGGTGTTCGCGCACCGCGGCCGCGTCGCGCTCCGCGAACTGCGCGTCCGGGAGCCCCAAGTACTTCTCGATGCCGACGACCACCGCGAAGTCGTCGGGACGCTCGGGCAGACGGTAAGAGGGGCGGTCCACGGCGGAGCTCCAGGACGCAGCGACGGGGAGCGGAGGAGCCGCGGGGGCGCGGGGCCTCGCGAAGGCGGCCAGCTTCTGCGAGGAGAGCAGCGCGCGGCCGAACTCCGAGACCGCCTTCTCGCGGGCGGAGGCCACGGCGGCGGTCATCTTGCCCGGCGTGCGGGGAAACCCCGGCGTCTGGACGGCGGAGCCGGTCACCGTGTCGAGCGTCCGCCCGTCTAGGTCCATGAAGACCGCGGAGAGGTCGATCTTCGCGTCGGTGGTCCCGGGCGGGAAGGCCCGCGCGTGCGGCAGGTCCATCACGACGTCGAGGAGGGCCGTGACGTCGGCGCCGACCGCGCGCCCCTGCTCCGGCGCGTCCACCTTGACGACCGACTTAAACTGGCGCTGGAACAGCTCGACGACCGCCGCGAAGGTCTTGTCCGCCGCCTCGCCCACCGGCCCGCGGTGGTCCAAGAAGACCTTGGTCCCCACCGCGTCCGCCCCGCGCGCACCCAGCTCGTTTGTGTAGCGCAGGGCGTTCTTCGTGTTCTCGGAGGGAAGCAGGGCCACGGTCAGTTCCCGGTACTGCGCGCCCGTCACCGTCAGGCCGGCGAACGGGTCGACGCGCGGCGGCGCGACCACGCAGCCGGCGGCGGAGAGCAGGGCGAGGAAGAGGAGGGGGCGGGTCCGGGCGGGCATGCCGCATTATACGAACGAACCGGAACCCTTGACGTTCCCGGTCCCCGGGGCTACCCTCGGGGGATGAGGCCCCTCCCGGCGGCCGCAGCGCTCTTGCTCGCCGCCTCGGCCGCCCTAGCCCAAGACGACGTCCGCGGCGCGCTGCGCCAGGCGCAGGCGAACGCCGACCCGGCCCCCCTCGAGGGCGCCCCCGTGGCCGCCCCGGACTGCCGCGACGGCATCGCGGTGCGGCGCTCCCACCAGTTCTGCGACGACGTCGAAGAGTGCCAGAGCTTCTGCGCCTGCGCCTGCACGTTCGACCCCACGCAGTGGTACAACGACGGCCGGGACCGCTCGGTGGAGTGCTCGCGGGCGCCGACCACGGGCGAGGGCCTGCTCGCGCCGGACGCCCCCGGGCTGGCCGCGCTGACGGAGCGTCCCTTCCGCTTCATCGACGGGGCGGCGGGCCAGCGCGCGACGCGGGAGGTCCGCGAGGGCCTCAGGCTCTTAGACGACCGGCTGGCCGCGTCGGAAGACCGGGCGCGCCTCAATTACCGCGTGAGGGTCGTGAGCTGCTACCGCTCCCCGGGCAGCGAGGTCGTCAAGGACTGCGGGCTCATCCGCAAGGCCATGCACATGCTCGCCAAAGAGGACCTGGCCCCCGCCAAGCGCGACTTCTGGACCGTGCGCCTCGACCCCAACCGGGTCGGCCGGGCTTGGCCGGGGGCGACGCCCCACACCGCGGGCGCCGCCTGCGACCTGGTCCTCGTGGATTCCGCCGGCGCCGACTGCTTCGACTGGCGGGCCGGCGTCGACGGCGCCCCGCGCTGCTCCATTGACCAGCAAGTCGCCTCGCGGCTCCTGGACCAGGAGGCGACGAGCGCCGAGGTCGGCGCGCACCGCCTGGACTTCGAGGCCTGGCACTACGAGTGGGGCACGACGGCCGGCTCGCGCTGCGTGCATCCCGACTGCGCCGACAACCACTGGCCGCCCGACGGCAGCCCGTAGATGGGGGACCGTGGGTTCGACCGGGCCGCCGCCGTCCGTTGGGCGTTGGGCGGCGGCGCCCTCCTCGCGGCCCTGCTCTTCAATTACTGGACCGGGACCTACGTCGACCGCATCGGGCCCACTTTGCTGCCCGCCCGCGACCTCCTGTTCGAAATCCTCCCGTACCGGACCTCGCCCTATGTCCATAGCTGGGGCTTCGCGGGCTTCCTGGCCGTCCTGACGTTCGGCGTCGCGCGCTACGAGCCGCGGGAGCGCGTCCCGTTCTTCCTGTGGGCGTATGGGCTGATCGTCTTCACGCGGGCCTTCTTCACCGTCCTCACTCCGCTCGGCGTGCCGCCCGAGGCCCCGACGTTCGCGGACTTCCCGCTGCGCCCGGTGCTGCGCTACTTCGACTTCCGCCACACGTTCTTCTTCTCGGGCCACACCGCCTTCCCGTTCTTGGGGTTCCTGCTGCTCCGCCGGCCCTGGGTGCGCTGGGCCTGCCTGGGCTTCTCGCTCTTGCTGGCGGGCTCGGTCCTCCTGAGCCGCCTCCATTATTCCATCGACGTCGGGGCGGCGTTCTTCATCGCCTACGCGGTGGCGGGCCTGTCCCGGCGCAGCTGGCGGTCGCTGCTGCTGGGGCTCGGGGCGCGGGCTTAGCATGCGCGTAGACCTCGTGCGCCGCGCGGTGCGCCTCTCCTGGCTCACCGTCGGCTACAACGTCGTCGAAGGCCTCGTGTCGGTCTATTTCGGCTTAAGCGACGACTCGATGGCGCTGGCGGGCTTCGGGGCGGACAGCTTCATCGAGGTCTTCTCCGCCCTGCTGGTCCTCTGGCGCTTCCGCTCGGAGGAAGGCCTGGCCGCGGGGCTTTCCCTCGAGCGCGAGCGCTCCGGCACGTTCGGCATCGGCGCGCTGTTTTTGCTGCTCGCCGCCTTCACCGCGCTGGGCGCGGCGCTGCAGCTCTCGCAAGGCCGCCATCCCGACACCGCCCTGCCGGGGCTCCTCGTCTCGGCGGCGAGCCTGGGATTTATGGCGTATCTTTGGCGCGCGAAGCGGCGCCTCGCCGTCGAGCTCGACAGCGCCACCGTCGCCAAAGACGCCGACTGCTCCTTGGCCTGCATCAAGCTTTCGCTCGTCCTGATGGCCGGGAGCCTGCTCACGCTGGCATTCCCGGCCCTGTGGTGGGCGGACGCCGCGGCGGCGCTCGTGCTCTCGCTCCTCATCGCGCAGGAGGGCGCCGCTACGGTGCGCGCCGCGCGGCGCGCCGACTTCTCGGGCGGCTGCGGGTGCGCCTCTGACGGACGCCCTTGCGGCTCCTAGGGAACGGGTACAATCCTCCATGGACGTCTTCGCCGGCGCCGTCGACCCCGAGACCGGCCACCGCCATCAGACGGTCGGCGAGGAGATCGCCAACAGCGTCAGCCACGGCGTCGGCGCGCTCGCCGCGGCCGGCATCCTCCCCTTCCTCGTCTTCGACGCGCTCCGCCGCGGCGCCGGCCCGCGCGCCGTCCTCGGCGCCTCCGTGTTCGGCGCCAGCGTGTTCCTGCTCTATCTGGGCTCGACGCTCTACCACGCCCTGCCCCACGGCCGCTTCAAGCGGGCCTTCCGCATCGCCGAGCACATGGCGATCTACTTCCTCATCGCCGGGACCTACACCCCGTTCACCCTCGGGGTCCTGCGCGGGCCGCTCGGCACCGGGATGCTCGCGGCCGTCTGGGCGCTGACCGCCGCCGGCGTCGCCTTCAAGGCCTTCGGCGGCACGCGCTTCCCGCGCTTCTCCACCTTCCTGTACCTCCTGATGGGCTGGGTCGTCGTCATCGGCCTGCGGCCCCTCTGGCGCCTGATGCCGCACCCGGGGTTCTACCTGCTCGTGGCCGGCGGGCTCTCCTACACGGTGGGCGTCGCGTTCTATCTGATGGACCACCGCTGGCGCTACGGCCACTTCGTCTGGCACCTGTTCGTCCTGGCCGGCACCACGTGCCACTTTTTCGCCGTCCTCTGGTACGCGGGCTGACGCCGGCTGTGATAGACTGACGCCCGTGAGCGTTTCCCGCATCGCCCTCCCCCGCGGCCCCCTGCCGCCCCGCGCGCTCCGGCGCGTCGTCCAAGGCATGGCCCGCGACGGCGCGGTCGCCTTGGACGGCCTCTTCCCTCTCCCCCTCCTCAAGCGCCTGCGCGCCGAGGTCTATCGCCGCCATCACAGCGGGGAGCTCCGGGCGCAGGGCCGCGTGCGGGACATCGGCGGCCGCTACGCCGCCGTGCTGCCCTTCAGGGGCCCGTTCCTTAATAAGGCCTTCTATGCGGACCCGAGGGTCCTGGCGATGATGGGGGCGCTGTTGGGCCCGGACTTCTGCATCTCCAGCCTCGAGACCGTCATCTCGGAGCCCGGCGCGGGCCGTCAGCACCAGCACGTCGACGGGCCGATGCGCTTCGACCGCCTCGTCGGCGGGAAGAAAGTCCCCTACCGCGGCGACCTCTCGGACCTCCCTCCCTTCGCGGTGTCCTTGTGCGTGCCGCTCTGCGACGTCGACGAAGAGAACGGACCGACGGCCATCTGGACCGGCTCGCACCGCGAGGCGCTGCGCCCCCGCCCTCCCGGCGAGGCCGAGGTCGGGCGGAGGTTCCCGTTGGTGCCGATGGCGGGCCCCTTCGGCAGCGCGTTCCTCTTCGACTTCCGCGTCTTCCACGGAGGGACGCCCAACTATTCCCGCGAGCCGCGCCCGCTCCTCATCATGGTCTTCACGCGCTCCTGGTACCGGGACCCGAACCAGAACGAGGTGTTCCCGAGCGTGGTCATCGCGGGCAAGGACCTGGCCCGCGTCCCCGCGGAGCATCGGCCGCTCTTCATGCTCGCCCCGGCCGCGCGCCGCCCGCTGTGGGGCGCCCGGACTTCCTAGCCCCCCGCCTATTTCCCGCGGAACTTGTCGACGAGCGTGGTCGCGACGACGGCCTCGTCGTCCATCGAGGACAAGAGCGCCCGGAACTCGCTGACCTTCGGAAAGTGCGGTTTGAGGCTGGTCGGGGTGTGGCGCGCTCCGTAGAGGGAGAGCCCCAAAGTGAGCGCGCCCTTGCCGAATTCCCGCGAGGCCGCATAGACCCCTTCGGCGTCGCCCTTCTTGTTGGCCTTGATGCCGTCGTAGACGGCCTTTCCGATGGTATAGCCGCCCACCGCGACGCCCAGGGCCAAGAAGCCGTAGACGGCGACGGGGGCGACGGTGACGATGGCCACGGCCACGGCCGCGGTGGCCAACCCCTTCCAGGTGAACACCGAGCGGACCGTCTCGCCGGCGCCCTTGAGGACCTCGACGCCGACCCGGCCCCAACTCACCTTCCCCGCGGCCGGCGCGGCGGCCGGCGGGGGCGGGGCGGACACCCGGGAAGCCTTCGGCGCCGGGACGGCCGCCGGCAGCGCGGGACCGCCGGCCCGCGCCGGGGCCGCG
>SCTT01000172.1 GCA_004322435.1 bacterium | reverse complement strand
CTAAGACCGCCAGGTCGAAGTCCCCCTTGAGCTGGTTCGAAGCGAGGCCTCCGTGCGTGGACAAGACGACCTGGGCCGAGAGCACGATGCGCCGGCCGATCGCCTCCTCGGTCTTGCGCGCCTCCCGCCACAGGCGGTCGGACTCGGAGCGGATCTCGTCGCGTTCTCCATAAGAGAGCGGCCTCGTGCCCGTGCGAGCGAGCTTCTTCTTGAGCCGCTCGCGCCAGGAGTCCATCTCCTGGACGGACTCGAACTGCGGGTCGGCGGAAACCTGGGCCGCCAAGGTCGCATGCCGCAGGCTCTCGAGCGTGCGCGCCGGATGCCCCAGGCGCACGACGCGCAGGCCTGTCCCCTCCACCTTCTCGAGGATGTTGTCGACGGCCACGTTCGACGGGGCCGAGGCCAGCACGCGCAGCCCCTGCGCCGCCGCCTGCCGGACCACCTCGGCCAGCACGGTCGTCTTCCCGGTGCCCGGCGGGCCGTGGATGAGGCTGACCGGGTCGGCCGCCAGCGCGATGCGGACGGCGTCCCGCTGCCAGTCGTTGAGGCCTTCGTCGAAGAAGGAGACGTCCGGCAGGGCGGTCAGGACGGGGGCCTCGGTGCCCACCAGGCAGTCGCGCAGGCGCGCCGCCGGGGTGCCCGCGCCCAGCCGCTGGGCGCGCTCGAGGGCCTGGCGCATCCTCTTGTACGTGGCGTCGGTGCCCAGTTGGTCCACGCTGCAGCGCCCGTCGGGCAAGGCGTCCGGCAGGCGGCCCGAGACCGCCACCGTCGCGCGGTAGTCGTCGACCCGCTCCAGCGTGCCGTCCGCGAACGGCGGGTCGCACTCGAGCGGGAAGGTGACGCGCACCAGGTCGCCCTGGCTCATCGCATGGAAGGGGGTCAGCGCCTCGCCCCGCGGCACGCGCGAGAGCACGAGGCGCGTGTAGCCCATGCCCTCCTCGACGCCGTCGATGGTCAGACGCGTCACCGTCCGCCCCAGGGCCTCCCGCGTGGCCGTGGGCAGGTCGGAGAGCTCGCTCAGGCGCTGGGTCTTCTCGGCGGCGCGCTCGGCCTCCAGCAGCTCGCTCAGACGCGCGAAGCGCGCCTTGACCTCTTCGGGGAGTTCCGCCATCAGGCCGTCATTGTATGATAAGCCGCATGGAGCTCCGGGACTGGCGGCGCCTCCTCCTCCCCCGGGCCGCGGGCCGGGCCGGGTATTTCGCGTTCCCCGAGGAGACCACCCGCGGCAACCGCCTGCAGCTCCTGGAAGACGGACGGGAGGCCTACCCCGCGATGCTCGCGGCCATCGCCGCCGCCCGGGAGACCGTCCACCTCGAGACGTATATCCTGCGCGCCGACAAGGCCGGGCGCCTCTTCTCAGACGCCCTCATCGAGCGGGCGCGCCACGGGGTCGCCGTGCGCCTCATCTTCGACGCCGTCGGCTCGCTGGACCTGCCGGGCTCCTTCGTGCAGGCCCTGCGCAACGCCGGGGTCCAGGTCCTCGAGTACCACCCGGTCGCCCCGTGGCGTCCGCGCTGGGCGTGGGGGCGCCGCGACCACCGGAAGACCCTCGTCGTGGACGGGTCCGTAGCCTTCACCGGCGGGGTCAACATCTCGGAGGTCTACCTCCCGCCCGAGCAGGGCGGCTCCGGCTGGCGGGACCTCCACGTGCGCGTCGAGGGGCCCGCGGCCTACGACCTCGACCGGCTCTTCCGGCAGGTCTGGCACTCGAAGACCGGCCGCTGGTTCCCCCTGGTCGGGCAGCCCGGCGAGCGCCACGGCCACAGCCTCGTGCACGTCGCCGCGAACTCCGAGTTCCTGCGCCGCCAGCTCATCCGGAGGGCCCTGCTCCACTCCATCCGCCGCTCGCGCCGCCGCGTCGTGGGCGCGGTCGCCTACTTCATCCCCGACCGCCGCGTCCGCCGCGCGCTCTTCTCGGCGGTCAAACGGGGGGTGCGGGTGGACCTGCTCGTCCCCGAGGTCTCGGACATCCCCGCGGTGGCCTATGCGAGCCAGTTCTACTACGACACGCTGCTCTCCCACGGGGTCCGCCTGCACGCGTGGCCCGGGACCGTCCTGCACGCGAAGGCCTTCGCGGTAGACCGGCTGTGGGCCTCCATCGGCTCCTACAACATCACCAACCGCAGCCTCGTCAGCAACCTCGAGGTCAACCTCAACGTGCTCGACCGCGGCTTCGCGGGCCGCCTCGAAGAGGTCATCACCTCGGACATCGCGCGCTCGCGGGAGATCAAGCTCGACGAATGGCGGAAACGGCCCTATTCCGAGCTCGTGCTCGAGCGCCTGTTCTGGCTCCTGCGAAGCTGGTTTTGATAGAGTCGCCCATCCCCATGAGGCTGATCGTCATGCGCCACGGCCAGTCCCCCTCCGCCGCCGAGGCGGGGGTGAAGACCGACCACGACCGCCCGCTCGCCGACCAGGGCCGCGCCGACGCCCGGCGCCAAGCCGGACGCCTCGCGGCCAAGGGGTTCCTGCCCGACGTCATCCTCCACAGCCCGCTCAAGCGGGCGATGCAGACCGCCCACGAGGTCCGCAAGGGCTTCGGCGACAAGCCGCGCATCGAGGAGTACGAGCCGCTCTCGAACGAGCTCCGCGGCGAGGACCTCTTCGCCCGCCTGACGGCCGACGGGCGCCGCGCGGGCCTCACGATGCTCGTCGGCCACATGCCCCAGCTCGGCGAGCTGGCCGGCCACCTGACCGGGGTGTCGATGGGCTTCGAGCCCGCCGGCCTCGTCGTCCTCGAGGCCTCGGAGCCCGGGCGCTCCCAAGTCCTCCTGGAACTCCCCCCCTCCGAGGACTGATGCGCCCGCTGGCCGCCGCCGCGCTGGCCCTCCTCCTGGCCGCGCCGGCGCGCGCGGTCTTCGTGAAGGCCGAGATGGACGCCGTGGACACCGAGCCGCTCTTCGACTCGGAATATTTCCTGGACCTCCTCTCCTTCCGCGACCCGCTCGAGTGGCGCTGGGCCTGGGAGGCCGCGCCGCTCGGCTACCGCTTCGACGGGGCGAGCCTAGACCGTTCGGATCTGTTCCTCGAGCAGGAGGTCAAGCTCCCGAAGAGGCTCAACGACTGGTTCGCCTTCGGCTATCAGGTCGAGCACCGGGGCGACAAGGACCTCCAGGAGCTCCACCAGTGGGTGACGCTGGACTTCGGCCCCTGGAAGGGCTTCACCGCCGGGCTGATGGGCGAACCGTCCTTCGACAAGCAGGACTCGGACGTGGGCCTGCGGCTGTCCCAGGCGTGGGGACCTTGGACCGCCCGGGCGTCGACGCTCTTCGTGGACTTCCCCTTCAACGAGCGCGGCAAGACCGGCGAGTCCTACCCGGTCAAGCCCGTCACGCACGCCTTCTCGCTCCTCCGCGCGGTCCCGGGCGGCTCGGTCCGGGCCTGGACCGACCTCGACATGCCCACGGTGCGCCTCGTCACGACGACCAACCGCGTCTACGGCTACCGCCGCACCCGCGCCGGGCTCGCCTGGGACCATCCCTCCGCCTCCGACGCCTGGGGCTGGCGCGCCGCCTGGACCTACGAGTTCAAGAAGGAGACGAGCCGCTTCGACCCGGCGACCATCGAGAACGTCGGCGTGCACCGCAAGCTCCACGAGCTCGAGGCCGCCTTCGAACGCCGGCTGACGGAGCGCGACCGCATGGAAGCCGGGGGGCGGTGGCTCGTGCGCGGAGGGCTGACCGACCGCCAACTGCCCGGGACCCCCGACGCCCGCCACAAGCGCTGGGAGGTCCAGCCTTACGGCCGCTGGCGCCGGACGATGCGGCCGTGGGCCGTCCAGGAGGCCGCGCTGTTCTTCTCGGGCGGCGAGGACTACCGCATCTTCCCCGGCGTGGGCCCCGACAAGCGCGATTCCATCCTCGAGGCCAAGCTCGGCTACGGCTGGGACCTAGTCCCCTCCCCCTCCGGCCGCATCGGGCTGTACGGCACCTTCGACCTAGACGACGCCGGCCGCCACATCTGGGACGGCGGCAACATCCGGGCGATGTTCTTCTTCTAGGGGGCCGCGGCTGTAATACTCCCCCTCCCCCGCGCGAATACCCAGCGAGGGGCCATGGAGACAGCCGTCGCCGACATGCTCAGCGAGAACGCCAGCCGGGAGTTCTCCTCCTTCTATAGAGAGTGGTTCGACCGCGTCTATAACTACGCCCGCAACCGCACCGGCTCGGTCACCCGCGCCGACGAGATCGTCTCGGACACGTTCAACCGCGTGCTGGACTCGTGGGATTCCTTCGACCCTTTGAGGGGCGACCGCCGCACCTGGCTCTTCACCATCGCCTTCCGCGCGGTGGCCGACCATTACCGCTCGGAG
>SCTT01000171.1 GCA_004322435.1 bacterium | reverse complement strand
CGCCCATCTGGCTCCTCCTGACGATGCCGCCCGTCATCGCGGCCCTGAACCAGGGCCGGTGGCAGACCGTCGGGACGGCGCTCGTCGCGCGCCCACGGGGAGAACGCCGCCAGGTCCAGCATCAGGTTCGCCTGGATGTTCTCGACGGTCTCCTGGAACTCCAAGGACGGGGGCTTGCCTTCCGCGTAGATGTTGAAGTGGCGCGTCTGCGTCTTCGTGAAGCCCTTCGGCGCGGGAGCGTCCTCGTCCTGCGGCGGGGCGGGCCGCGCCTCGGGCTGCGGTTCGGGGCGGCGCTCGGCCGGCTCCGGCTCGGCGCGGCGCATGTTCTCCGGCGCGATGCCGCGGAAGCCAGGGGTCGGGGCGATGGTCCGGGGCATCGAGCTCACGGCCGCGGGGATGCGCGCGAGCTTGGCGCCGGTCTCCTGGTTGCGCACGACGGCCTCGGGCTGCGGGGTCAGGTCGTCGGGCGGCTTCGTCGCGAAGAGCCTCTCGGGCGCGATGGTCTGGTCCTGCTCGATGTCCGGCAGGTCGTCGTCGACGCTGACGTCCCGGCGGTGGACGCTGACGACCTGCTTGTTGACCCAGCGCATCTGCTGCTGCTCCGGCTTCTCGTCGTCGCCGAGGAATTGCCAGACCATGAGGCCCCAGAGGCCCATGACGAGCCCCCAGAGGACAAAGCGCAGGCGTATCAGTATGTCCAAGAATCACCCAGACCCCGCGGCTTGGCCGTGGGGCCCCTTCCTTATAAAGGCTAGCCGTCAAGCTCCCGGCTGTCCAGGCCGTATTTCAGACGGTAGACAGGGGCTATTGGCGCATCGCGACGTCGCGCATCCGGAGGGCGGTCTCCGCCAGCTCGTGGACGAAGGCGGCGAGGACGGGAATGAAGAGGGCCTGGACGGAGGCCTGCGCCCAGTGGTCGGCCCCCAGCGGCATGCCGACCGAGAGTTGGCGCAGGTAGTAGAGGCCCAGCACCGAGAGCCCGCAGACGAGCGCCGTCCCGACGGTCTGCCACCGGCCCTGGTTCAGGGCCGCGATGACGGGCGGCATCGTCAGGAGGAGCCAGATGGGCGCCCAGTACGGCATGAGGAGATAGGCGAGCACCGCCGACCACAGGAACGTCAGCCAGACCTGCAGGACCTTGAGGCGCCCGGCCCAGCCGACGAACCGGTAGGTGTTCTTCGAGAACCAGTGGTTGACCGCCAGAGAGAAGAAGAGGAGGCCGAAGGACAGGTACTTGGTCGTCGCGTCGGGCTCCGAGAAGTACACCGCCGCGACGACCATCGCGGCCGCGAACGGCGTGAAGTAGAGGTTGAGCAGGTTCATGTCGGCTCCTTGCGCACAAAAGAGATGTAGCGGTCCTTCTCCTCGCCGGGCAGGCGGTAGACTTCCGTCTCCCCTTCCTCCGGCCGGTCGCTCGTGAAGAGCGCCGTCCAGCCTCCCGGCGCGGCCAACGGCCGGGCCAAGGTGAAAGCCTCGTCGCGCGGGGCCAGGGCCCGCGCCGTCACCGCGTCGGCCATCGGCTCCGTGCGGCCCGACGCGCCGCCGGCGTGGCGCAAGAGCTCCAGGGCCCCGGTCCCGTCGGCCCGCCCGTGCACGACGCGGACGTTCGGCAGCCTCAGCCGCGTCGTCGTCCAGGTGAGGAAGCTCGTCTTCTTATAGACCGAGTCCACCAGCCAGACCTCCGCCTCCGGCCACGCGGCGGCCAGAGCCACCCCCACGAATCCCCCCCCGCAGCCGAGGTCCAGCACGCGCGGGCGCGGCTTGCCCTCGAGGCGGGACCGAAGCGGGGCCAGCGCCGCCAGCCCGTCGAGGATGTGGCGCCGCCACAGCTCCGCCGCCGTCGACGCCGCGGTCAGGTTCGTCCGCGCGCCGTATTCCAACACATCCTTCGCGTAAGCGTCCAGCGTCGCGAGCGCCGACTCCGGCAGGACCGCGCCGCGCTCGGCCAGCCAGGCGCCGGCCTCGAGGGCCTCCGGGGTCAAGCGGCCTCCGCGAGGCGCCGCACCCAGACCGCGAGCATCTGCACGTCGGCGGGCGTCACGCCGGGGACGCGCGCGGCCTGGCCGAGGGTCTCGGGGCGCACGCGCGCGAGCTTCTGGCGCGCCTCGGTCAAGAGCGGCACCCGCGCGTAGGGGAAGTCGGCCGGGATGGGCGCCGCGTCGAGCGAGCGCGTCGCCGCCCAGTGGCGGCGCTCCTGGGCGACGTAGGGGGCGTAGAGGGCCTCGACTTCGGCCTCGTCGCGCGCGCGCGCGTCGTCGGTGCCGGCCCCCGAGAGGGCGTCGGCGTAGGCGGCCGAGAAGCGCTCAAAGCGCTCCCACTGGGCGTCCCCGACGAGGCCGAGCGCGCGGCCGCGCGGCGTCAGGCGGAGGTCGGCGTTGCCGGCGCGCAGGGTCAGCCGCGCCTCGGCGCGCGCGGTGAACATCCGGTAGGGCTCGTCGACGCCGCGGGTCACCAGGTCGTCGACCATGACCCCGATGTACGCCTCGTCGCGCGCCAACGTGAAGGGCGCGCGCCCCAGGACGGCGTGCGCGGCGTTGACGCCGGCCATCAGCCCTTGGGCCGCGGCCTCCTCGTAGCCGGTCGTGCCGTTGATCTGTCCGGCGAGGAAGAGTCCGGGGACGGCCTTGCACTCGAGCGTGGCCCTGAGCTGGGTCGGCGGGCAATAGTCGTACTCGATGGCGTAGCCGGGGCGCATCAGAGCCGCGCGTTCGAGCCCCGGGACGCTGCGCACGAGGGCCAGCTGCACGTCCTCGGGCAGGCTCGTCGAGAGGCCGTTCACGTAGACCTCGCGCGTGTTCCGGCCTTCGGGCTCGAGGAAGAGCTGGTGGCGCTCCTTGTGCGGGAACTTGACGACCTTGTCCTCGATGGACGGGCAGTAGCGCGGCCCCAGAGCCTTGATGACGCCCGAGTAGAGCGGCGAGCGGGAGAGGTTGTCGCGGATGAGCCCGTGCGTGACGGCGTTCGTGTAGGCGATCCAGCAGGGCAGCTGGTCGGCCGGCAAAGCGTCGTGCCGGTGGGACAGCGGCCGCGCGTCCGGCGAGGGGTCCTGGCGCTCGAAGCGCGAGGTGTCCATCGTCCGCGCGTCGAGGCGCGGCGGCGTGCCGGTCTTAAAGCGCTTCACCTCGAGGCCCAGCCGCTCGAGCGACGCGCTAAGCCCTTCCGAGGGCGCCTCTCCGGCGCGTCCGGCCGGGAAGTTCGTCAGGCCCACGTGCGCGAGGCCGCGCAGGAAGGTGCCGGTGGTGACGACCACGGCCTTCGCCCGGCGCTCGGCGCCGCGGCGCGTCCGGATCCCGACGACGCGCCCCCCCTCCGTCAGGAGGGAGGCGGCCTCGTCCTGCGTCAGGTCCAGGTCCGGGGCGGCCTCGACGATGCTCCGCATCACGCGGCGGTACTCGGCCTTGTCGCACTGCACGCGCGGGGCGCGGACGGCCGGGCCCTTGCCGGAGTTGAGGACTTGGAAGTGCAGGCCGGCGCGGTCCGCGGCCACGGCCATCTCGCCGCCCAGGGCGTCGAGCTCGCGCACCATGTGTCCCTTGCCGACCCCGCCGACGGCGGGGTTGCAGGACATCTGCGCGATGGAATCGAGGTTCATCGTCACGAGGAGCGTGCGCACCCCGAGCCGCGCGGCCGCGAGCGCGGCCTCGCAGCCGGAGTGCCCGCCGCCGATGACGATGAGCTCGTGCTCCGTCATACCGCCATCAGCGCCTTGAGGACGTCGTTGGGGAGGAGCCCCAAGGTGCTCATCGAGAAGACGAAGAGGATCTGCGACAGGAGTCCCAAGAAGACCGCCGCGAAGGCGCGCGCGGCCGGGAGGTCCAGCACGCGGCCGACGGTCACGGTCAGGGCGCCGAGCGTCCAGAAGAGCAGGCCGAACTCGAGGACGTGGTAGAAGGTCTCCGCGCGGAGCAGCACCGCCGCGGCGAAGAGCGGGGTCGCCGCCAGCGCGAGCGCGTTGACGGCCATCACGACGGCGGCCAGCGGGGCCCAGCGGCCGGGCGCTTGGCGCCGGTA
>SCTT01000170.1 GCA_004322435.1 bacterium | reverse complement strand
GGGCGGCATCGTCTCCTTGCGCTCCCGTTCCTTCTGACGACCGCGAGCGCCCTGTTTGCTCGATACCCCGAAGGCAAGCCTCCAACATCCATTCCCACCTAGCCCGTTGCGCTTCCGAGGGCCTCCGCGCCCGTTTGGTATCATCGCCGCATGTGCGGCATCGCAGGCCTCCTCGACAGCCGCGGCCTGACGGCTCTCGCCCGCGCGATGGGTGAGACGCTGACCCACCGCGGGCCGGACGACGGCGGGGTCTTCGAAGAAGGGAACGTCGGCCTGGCGCATCGCCGACTCGCCATCCTCGACCTTTCTCCGGCGGGCCGCCAGCCAATGTCCTCCCAAAGCGGGCGCTACATCATCGTCTTGAACGGGGAAATCTATAACTTCCGGGAACTCCACCGGGACTCCGGCTCGCACGGACCCTGCGTCAACGACACCGCCGTGCTGCTCGCCGCGTTCGAGCGCTGGGGGATCGCGGAGGCGACCCGGCGCGCCGCCGGGATGTTCGCCTTTGCCGTCTGGGACAGGGAATCCCGCACCCTGATCTTGGGGCGCGACCGCCTCGGGAAGAAGCCTCTCTATTTCGGGCGCGCAGGCGGAGCGCTGGTCTTCGGCTCCGAGCTCAAAGCCCTCAAAATCCACCCTGATTTCAAAACGACGCTGGACCCCGAGGCCCTGGGCGCCTATCTTCGCTTCGCCTGCATCCCTTCGCCCCTGTCCGTCTACAAGGACGCCCGCAAGGTCCCGCCTGGGACCCTGATTACTTTCGGCGCGGACGGTCGGGAGACGTCGCAGGACGCCTACTGGTCGGTGGAGGGCGCGTTGGACTCGGCCCTAGGCGATCCCTTCGCCGGTTCGGAGGGGGAAGCCCTGACCGAGCTCGAACGACTCCTCGGACTCTGTGTGCGCGAGCGGCTCGCGTCCGACGTGCCCCTGGGCGCGCTCCTCTCCGGAGGTATCGACAGTTCTCTCGTCACCGCCCTCATGGCCGAACAGGCGGGCACCTCCCCGCGTACTTTCAGCATCGGCTTCTCCGAGGCGGACTTCGACGAATCCGCGACGGCGGGCGCGGTCGCCAATCGCCTCGGAACGGTCCACACCGCGCTCGCCGCGACCCCGGAGGCCGCATTGGGCCTCGTCGCCTCCCTGCCCGCGACCTACGACGAACCCTTCGCCGACTCCTCGCAGCTTCCGACCCTCCTCGTCTGCGGACTCGCACGCCGGCACGTCACGGTCGCCCTGTCGGGGGACGGCGGCGACGAGGTCTTCGGCGGGTATAACCGCCACATCGCCGCGGCCGGCGTCCTGGCCGGCGCCGCGCGTCTGCCCGCCGGCGCGCGGGCGGCGGCGGCCTGGGCGCTAAGGCTGCCCTCGGCACGCCTAGCCAAGAGGGTATTCTCCGTCACCCGTCTTCCCCAGCCCGCCGACAAGCTGCGCAAGCTTGCCGACGCCTTGGACGCGACGGACCCCGAGTCCGTCTATGCCGGGCTCTGCGGGGTTTGGGACCGGCCCCGAGAAGTCCTCGCGGACGGCCCCGCGATCATCGCCGAGGCGCCGCTCCTGGGCCCCTCCTCCCTCGCACCGGCACTGCGCATGATGGCCTCCGACCTCGCGGGCTACCTGCCGAGCGATGTCCTGACCAAGGTGGACCGGGCAGGCATGCGCGTCGCCCTCGAGGTGCGCTCGCCGCTTCTTGACCACCGTCTAGTTGAGTTCGCCCTACGCCTCCCTTTGGCATTCAAAGTCTCGGGGGGAAAGGGGAAAGTCATTCTGCGCCGTCTCCTCTCGCGTCGGTTGCCGCCCGAGTTGATCGAACGGCCGAAGCGCGGCTTCGCCGTGCCGCTGGCTCAATGGCTGCGCGGCCCCCTCCGGGACTGGGCCGAAGACTTGCTCTCCGAGCGCGCGCTGTCGCGAGCAGGAGTCCTTAACCCCACCCCCGTGCGCTCAGCGTGGGCCGACCATCTCTCGGGCCGCCGAGACCTCCAAGACCGGGTCTGGGCAGCGCTGATGCTGCAGCAATGGCTCAGGTCTTCAGCCGGTTCGGCCGTCGGAAATGCCGAATAATCACCGACACATGCGCCGTGAAGATCCTTCCCTCGGCACTACCCGGAGTCCTCATCCTAGAACCCCAGATCTGGCGGGACGCGCGCGGCTATTTCTTTGAGTCGTTCAAAGCCCCCGAGTTCGCCAAACGCGGCCTCCCGACCGCCTTCGCGCAGGACAACGAGAGCGTCTCCATCAAAGGCACGCTCCGCGGACTCCACGCGGAGCTCACGAGACCTCAAGGCAAATTGGTCCGCTGCGTCCTCGGCTCGGTCCTGGATGTCGCAGGGGACATCCGGAGCGCCTCGCCGACGTTTGGGCGTCCGGTGGCTGTGGAGCTAGCGGGCGAGAATTTCCGCCAGCTCCACATCCCACCCGGCTTCGCCCACGGTTTCTCCGTCCTGCCCGAGAAGGCGACGATGCTCTATAAATGCACCGAAGTCTACCGGCCTTCAGACGAAATCGGGGTCCTCAGGAACGACCCGGCGCTCTTGATTGACTGGCGGAACGAGGCCCCGATGCTCTCCGAGAAGGACGCGTTCTACCCCACTCTGGCCCAAGCCCCCAAGCTCCCCGCCTATCGTCCGTGAGGGCGGTTAGACCGCCATCGGCTTGCGCATCAACCGCAACACCTCGCCCAGCAGCTTCTCCGCGTCGGCGGCCAGTTCCTTGAGAGTCGACGGCAGCATGAAAGCCGGCTTCGTCACGAAGCGCCCCTTCTCGTCGACCACCACCCCGCCGATCTCGCAGGCCTCGTGCCGCGCACCTCACTTCTCCAAGGCGGCGGCGGTCTCGGCTTCGTTACCGGATGGTCAGGGCCGGGCTCTCTTTCCCGAAGAGCCGCGACAGCAGGGCTTGCGCGATGTAGTTGGCTCCGATGGGCTTCTCCGTGGCGTGCACCGCCTTGAAGAGCGAGCATCGGGATGTAAACCGCCTTGTCAATTTCCCCGCCGTCGCGATTGAGGCAGTTGGAGAGGATGGCGCCCCCCTAGGCTCGCGAATGAGGCCTCTGCCGGACTCCTGAGTTGGAGCCGTGCGGGGGGGCTTTCGGCACACTCGAGGGCCGGAAATTAGGGAATTCTTGTTATATTCCATCCAATAATTAGCGGACGATTCCGAGGTCCGCCGGGGCGCCGGGGCCCCCCGGAATTCCTATTACGGCACATGCCCGCGCCGCCATTGACTGATTCTCTCGATTTCAAATAACATGCATTAAAGGGCTCAGAAAGGGCTAGGAACTCATGTGGTGAAATCTTTGCTTTGACGGTCCAGGGGAAACTCTATGTCTAGAATTGAATTCGGCCCGGTGTCGGAGAGTGATTTGGGGACCATTCTGGCCTGGCGCAATTCCGAAGGGATTCGCAAGTTTATGTATCAGGACAGAATCATTACCCCAAATGAGCACAGCCAATGGTTTTCACGGATGAAATCGGACAAGACGAAGAAGTATTGGTTGATGCATTTGGACGGGCGCCCCGCTGGCGTCGTCAATCTTGACAGCATCGACTATGCCAACAAAACCTGTGAATGGGCCTTCTACATCGGCGAGCCTTGGGCACTGGGCTCGCCTCTCGGGCGCGTTGCCGAATTCCAAACGATTGATTTCGTCTTTCTGAACCTCGGTCTGGAGAAACTCTGCTGCGCTGTCCTCGCCTTCAACAAGGCCGTCATCAACATGCACAAGGGCTTTGGGTTCCTGGAAGAGGGCGTTCGCCGTTCGCAGATATTGCGGGGGGAAGGCCGCGTCGACGTTGTCCTGCTCGGCCTTACGCGGGACCAATGGCTCGCCAACAGGAATGCGATCCGAGAGCAGAAACTAAAGCCCCTCCCGGAATATTCTTTTGCGTACACTGATGGCACGCCCGTCCTAAACCCCGCCTGACCCGGTCGCGTAGGCCCCCGAAGGCATCCGATTGCTTCGGCCCCCCATTCCCTGGCGGGACTGGCCTAGGCTAAAACCTCGCTAAACGGTAGCCGGCTTCTTCACAAGCCTCAACACCTCGCCCACCAACTTCTCCGCGTCCGCGGCAAGCTCCTTGAGCGTCGGCGTCAGC
>SCTT01000169.1 GCA_004322435.1 bacterium | reverse complement strand
CTTCCGATCTGCGCTGGTGCCCACCCACGGCGGGAGGGGGGGCATCCGGTGTTTTTGGCGCCGGGGTTGGCGGCGGAGTTGGCGGTTTTGGACCCTAATAGGGAACGGCTCGATTACTTCCTCAAGACCAAGCACGTGAGGCACGTCGAGGTGCCGTATCCGTGCGTTTTGGAGAATTGGAACGCCCGGTAAGGGCTTGAGGGTTTAACTTCCGGCATCGGGGGGCGGCGGGCGATGCCACAACAGCTCTCCGCCGCTGCCCGGCTTGGGCACGTCATCCGGGACCCAATAACCGCGTGCGCCGAAGGGGAACAGGCGCGGCACCTTGGTTTCCCTGAGAAAACGCATTTCAACGACGACGACCTCCTTTCCCGCATCGGCGGCCGCGTACATCGCTTGGGAGGCGGCCTCGTCGTCTTTGCTCTGGAACAGGGAGTAGTCCGCCTGGCCGCGGCTGTCGCAGGTGACTAGGAGGAAAGGGCCGTCCCCGATCATCCACGACGCCTGCCTCTTGAACTTCTCGAGTTTCGACAGCTCGACCATTTCGTGGCGTATCCCGAATTCCAAAAGCAGTTTCTTGAGCTCATCGGTCTGGCAAGGGAATAGTTTGTTGACGTCTTCAATGAACGTCGCTTTATGAGTCGCTCCCAGCTCCGACCACGTGATGTACGTGCCTTGCCTGTCGCTGTCCCGCGAGAGGATCCAGCCGGCCTGGATCAGCTTTTCGGACAACTCATGCTCGAACTTGTCGTAGTTCAAATCATCCTCTTTATGGCGGTTAACGATTGCGCTCAGCGGCGCGCGCTCTCAACTTCCTCCGGACGCGCGTTCGCTGAAGCGCGATGGTTGGGTGTCGAGTAAAGTTATTCACAGATTCCCAGCTCCGGGCGGCTTCCAGGTGAAGCGACCGTAACGCGGCGTCCCAGCGGGGAGGATCGGCAGGTCTCCCCAGTCATCCTTGCTCTGGATCATGATCCTCGGCCCCCCCTTGCTCTTGTCCGGGAAGGAGCGGGTCACGAAGCCGTCAGGCGACCAGGTCGGGTCATCGCCGTGTCCTGCGTTGCGCTTGTTCTTACCATCGCGGCCGACGATCCAGACATTCCAGCTCGCTTCGATGAGGGCATCGCGTTGCGGATCGGGCCACCAGAACGGGCTCATGTGGTCCATCTCCACTCCCTCCCAGTGAGCGATCGAGCGGCCATCCGGCGACCAGCTCGGGACCTTCTGCTCGATGGGCAATCCTAGTTTCTCGTCGAATTCGGCGGACACCGGCGAAACAAGCCGGGCGTCGCTGCCATCGAGGGCGCTCAGCCAAATCCGGTAGCGGCCGCTGCGGTTCGACACAAAGGCGACGCTGGTCCCGTCCGGAGAGATAGCAGGCATCATGTTGCTGAACTTCGCCTGCTCCGGATCGCCGAACAGCGGCCGGGATTCCCCGGTTTCCGTGTCCATGACGCGCAGTTGGCCGCTGGGGGCGCGGTCCTTTCCTGGCGCTAGAACCATCCAGACGATGCGCTTGGAGTCGGACAGCCAGGAGGGAATCAGGTTCATCCCGGACCCGACCAGCATCCGGGGCTCCTTGCCGTCGGGGCTGGAGATCCAGAGCGTCTTTGCGCCGCGGCCCTCCCGCACGTACGCGATTTTCTTGCCGTCCGGAGACCAGGCGGGCATCGAGCAGTCGAGCGTCTCGCTCGTAATCCTCCGCCGGGCGGAGCCGTCCGCGTTGACCCTGTAGAGCTGCAGCTTGCCCGTCTCGTCGGCGTAGCTGACTATGAGCTCCCGTGGCGGGCGGCTGGCGGATGAGCCGATGCCGGGGGTGCACAACAGAAGCCCCAAGCCCCAAGGGAGCCACGGCCAACGGGCGTTCAGGTTTCGTCTCATTCCGTACGCCTAACGCCGGGCTGAGCGGCGCGCGCTAACGGATTCCAAAAAACGCGCGCGACCGCTCCAGCCACAAGTTAGAAAGCCCTCTTTCTTCATGCTCAAGACGTCCAGGAAATCACGCTCAAATGCGCCGTTCTGCCGTTATCACGTCGCCGTCCGGCCGTTTCACTTCGTCGTCTGAGTATAGGCCGTCAGTCGTGGCCGTTCCAGGGGAAAAAATTTCGCCGGCCTGCCGTTTCACTGCGCCGTCTCGCCGTCCAAGAAAACCAGTTCGGATCGCTCTAGGTCTTTCTAACTTAAATTAGACAGTCCGCCTAATTGCGGGTTTTGAAAACGGCCATTTGTCTGATTGTAGAGGTAAACCCAGCAATTTCCCACATTTTGCCCGCTCCCTCTCGCGGTCTAATTCCCGGCTTCCAGCGGCCTAATTTCCCCGTCGCAATAACTCCGCGACAGCGTGCTTCCGGGGGGCCCTAATTGCTCGGCGGCTCCCCGCTATCTTCCTGCCCCGGGTAAGGCCCCTTCTCCCCCGGCTTCGGGTCGGTCGCCGGGTCGAGCAGCCACTTCTCCATCCCCTCGTCCGCAATCCCTATATCGAGCCCCTCTCCCTTCGCATCCCGCGCCGCCTTCTTGAGCTTGCGCACCGAGCCGTGCGACAGCTTCGAACCGTCCTTCTCAAGCGACCCCAACAAAGCCTGCATCTCCACCGAAACCCCGCCCTGCTGCTTCTGCAGATACCCCGCGATCTCCTTGGCCATGTCGGGGGTGAGACCCTTCTCGCCGTCGCCGGACATCCCCCAAAGCTTGTCGCTCAACTCCTGATACCCCTCGCGCTCCTCCTCCGGCAGCCGCACGGCGTTGTTGAGGACCGCTTCTTGAGACCGCTTCTTCTGCGCCGCGACCTCGGGCTTGAGCTTCTCGTCGGTCGTGGAGGCGCGCTCAGGATGGCGCTTGAGGTACTCCCGCGCCTCGGCCTGCTGGGCGTCCGTCACGGACTCGTCGACCACCCCGCCGCGCGCCTTCTCCTGGCAGCGGATGAGCCCCGCGAAGGTCTTGGGTTCGTCGTAGCCCAGCTTGGTCTTTTTTACGCAGGTGGGGACGGGGGCGGCGTAGACGGACACAGCCAGCAAGAGGACGAACGGCCCCATGAATCGAGGGTAGCCGAGGACCGCCTTGACAGCAAGGGGAGACCTGGACATGATAGGGCCATGCCCCCTACCCTCCAATTCCTCGGCGCCGCGAAGTCGGTCACGGGTTCCAAGTTCCTCCTCAAGGCCGGAGGGTCCGAAGCCCTCGTGGACGTGGGCCTGTTCCAGGGCCTCAAGGACCTGCGCAAGCGCAACTGGGACCCGCTGCCGATGGACCCCGCGAAGGTGGACGGCGTCATCCTCACGCACGCGCACATCGACCACACGGGCGGCCTGCCGCGGCTCATCAAGCAAGGCTACACGGGGCCGGTCTACTGCACCCGGGCCTCGCAGGAGCTCTTGGGCCTGCTCCTCCCCGACGCGGGCCATCTGCAGGAAGAAGAGGCGCGCTACGCGAACAAGGAAGGCTTTTCGAAGCACACGCCGGCCCTGCCTCTCTACACGCTCGAAGACGGCGAAGCCGCCCTGCGCTCGCTGGTGCCCGTCGACTACGGCAAGCCCTTCAAGGTGGCTCCTGGCATCGAGGCCGTCTTCCATCCGAGCGGGCACATCTTGGGCGCCGCCTTCGTCGAGACGCGCTTTGAAGGCAAGCGCGTCGTCTTCTCGGGCGACGTCGGGGGCTACCAGAACGCGGTGATGCGCGGGCCCCAGCCTTTGCCGGACGGCCTCGACGCCGTGCTCGTCGAGTCCACCTACGGCGGGCGCAAGCAGGACCACCGCCCCGTCGAGGAGCAGCTCTTGGAGAAGATGAAGCCCTGCCTCGACCGCGGGGGCGTCGTCGTCATCCCGGCCTTCGCGGTGGGCCGCTGCACCATCATCCTCTACCACCTGCGCCAGCTCCAGGACGCCGGCAAGTTCCCGGACGTGCCGGTCTACCTCGACAGCCCGATGTCGACCGACGCGACGGAGATCTACTGCAAGTACGGCAACGAGCACAACCTCCGGGCGGACCTCTTGAAGAGCTCCTCGGACTGCCCCATCCGCGCGCGCACGACGCGCCTCGTCAAGAAGGCCGAGGACTCGAAGAAGCTCAACAACCAGCGCGGGCCCGCCATCATCATCTCGGCCAGCGGCATGGCGACCTCGGGGCGCATCACGCACCACTTGAAGAACCGGCTGCCGGACAAGAACAACCTGGTGCTCCTCGTCGGCTACCAGGCCGTCGGCACGCGCGGGCGCGACCTGCTCGAGGGCAAGCCCTTCGTGCGCATCCACGGCGAGCAGGTCGAGGTGCGCGCCGAGGTGAAGGCCATCAACGGCCTCTCGGCCCACGGCGACTCGGACGACATCATGAAGTGGCTGGGGAGCGCCAAAGTCGCGCCGAAGAAGGTCTTCTTGGTGCACGGCGAAGACGAAGGCCTGAGCGCGATGGCCAAGCGCGTCACCGACGAGCTGCACGTCCCCTGGCACATCCCCGACTACATGGAGACGCAGCCGCTCTAGCGCGGGCCGAGGCTTTGGGCTTGGGCGATGATGCGGAAGACGGCCGTGTTCTCGAGCCAGCCGCGGACGGCCTCCGAGCCGGGGCCCATGGCCGTCAAGACGACGTCTTCGGCGCTGTGCACCCCGCTGTCCAAGGCGCGGGGGATGTTCCCTTCCACGAGCACGGCGCCCGGCACGGTGCGGTAGCGGTCGTTGGCGCGGTAGAGGTCCTTGCCGGCGGGCTCCGTCGGGTCGAAGGGCCCGTCGAGCTTCGGCCCCCAGGTCTCGTAGTGGTCCGGGGTCGCCGAGAAGAAGAAGGCCAGGCGGTGCGGGACGTCCAGGCGGTCGGGGTAGCCGTCGCGGTCGGCGTCCTTGTAGTCCGGGAAGCCCGCCCAGTCGTAGGTGCCCACCTTGTCGCGCATGTCGGGCCCCGGCAACTCGTCGCGCACCATGCCGGAGACGCTGGCCCCCTGGGCGTGGTCC
>SCTT01000168.1 GCA_004322435.1 bacterium | reverse complement strand
GCGGCGCTCGGGCCCGCCGCCGCGGCCGGGCCGGGCGCGGCGGCGGCGGCCGCTCCGGCGGCCGCGACCAAAGCGGCGGTGTAGTTGTAGTAGGGGAAGTAGAGGCCGACGGCCCGGTAGCTCTCGACGTCGACGGCGGCGGCCGCAGAGGCGGCGACGGCCGCCAGGGTCCAGAGCAGGGCCAGCCCGTGGCGGCGCGCCTCGTCGTCGGCGCGCGCCGCCCCGGCGTCGAGCCAGAGGGCCGTCGTCGCGGCGTAGGCGAACGCGGCGCCCGACAGGAGCGGTTCCGGGGAGAGGAGCGCCGAGGCCGCGGCCCAGGCGAGCGCGGCCGTCCAAAGCCCGGCGCCGGGCAGGCGCGCGCGGGGCGGGTCGGCCAGCGCGGCGCCCCAGGAGAGGACGGCGAAGAGGGTCCAGGCCCAGGGGTTGCGGAGGCCGCCGGCCGCGAGCCCTGCGAAGAGGAGGAACGGGGCCAAGGGACGCTAGGCCTTGAAGCGGCCTTTAAAGGAGCGCCCGAGCTCGCGCGCCGCGTCCTTGCGGCGCAGGTCGTCGCGCTTGTCGGGGCCCTTCTTGCCTTTGCCAAGGCCTAGCGCGACCTTGGCCCAGCCGCGCAGGAAGTAGACCTCGAGGGGGATGAGCGTCATCCCCTTCTGCTCCTGGGCCGCCTCGAGCTTCTTGAGCTGGCGCTTGCGCAAGAGGAGCTTGCGCGTGCGCGTCGGCGGCAGGGGCTCGAGCGAGTTGTGGGAGTAGGGCGCGATGTGGAGGTTGTGCAGGAAGGCCTCGCCGCCGTCGACGCGGGCGAAGGCGCCTTCGAAGGAGAGCTGGCGGGCGCGGAGGGATTTGACCTCCGGGCCCTTGAGCTGGAGCCCCGCCTCGACGACCTCGAGGATGGTGTAGTGGTGGCGCGCCTTGCGGTTCTCGCCGATGAGGATGCGCTCCGTGTCTTTGTCGTCGGATTTTGGCTTCGCCATGATTGACCCGGGGGGGGGAATCGGGTAAAATCGGATTCTAGCACTTCGCCGTCGTCGCGGCGGGCGTTGGACGGGCAGGTGGCGGAACTGGCAGACGCGCACGGCTCAGGACCGTGTGGGCGAAAGCCCTTGGGGGTTCAAGTCCCCCCTTGCCCATGACTCTCACGAACAAGAACGACCAAGGCCGCCTCTCGAGGCGGCCTTGGCTGTTTTTCGGGGCGGTTCTGTGGGCGGCGCTGGCGGCGGCCCAGTGGGCGGCGTTCCCCGGCCAGTGGCTGGGCGCCGAGGGAGACGACGCGCTCTACGCCCTGCTGTCCCGCTCGCTGGCGGCGGGCCGCTACGCGCTGGGCACCGTGCCGGGCGACCCGCTGTTCGCGAACTTCACGCCCGGCCTGCCGTTTCTGCTGCTTCCGGCCGGCGCCTTCGTCCCCGAGGGGGCCGCGGGCTACCAGCTCGTCTGCTTCCTTTCGCTCCTCGTCTGCGACGCGCTCGTCTTCCTGACGCTGCGCCGCCGCGCCGGCGCGCCGGGGGCGGCGGCTGTGACCGCGGCCTTCGCGCTCAACCCGCTGGTGCTCTCGCGCGCGGGGGTCGTGATGCCGGAAGTCCCCGGCCTGGCCCTGGCCCTGGCTGCGCTCTGGTGCGCGGACCGGCCGCGGCCCGCCCCGGGGTGGGCCGCCGGCCTCGCCGCGGGCGCGGCTTATCTGGTGCGTCCCGGGCTCCTGCCGCTGTTCCCCGCGCTGGCGCTCGCCTACGCGGCGCGCGGCCGCCGTAAAGACGCAGCCCAGTCCGCGGCGGCGTCGGCCGCGGTCTGGGGGCTCTGGCGCCTGTGGGCGTCTTCCTTCGGCGGGGTCTCCGACCTGCGCGAGGGGCTGGGGGCCGTCGCGTCCGCCGGCTGGGACGTCTGGCCGCGCATCGCGGCCGCGAATCTCGGGGCGCTCGTCGAGCTTTGGGGGCGCACCGTGACGTACTCCGGGGAGCCCGGCGGGCCGGCGCTGGCGGCCGGCGCTCTGCTCGCGGCGGCCGCCGCCCGCGGCCTCTGGGCCGGCCTGCGCCTGCGGCCGAAGGCCTGGGCGGCCTTTCTCGCCCTGTCCTTGGTCCTCCATGCGGCCTGGCCGTGGTGGTACGAGCGCTACCTGGTCGGATTGCTGCCGTTTCTGCTGTTGGCCGCCTGGCGGGGGGCGCGGTCCTTGGGCGGGCCGCGGTGGGCGCCGGCGGCGGCCCTCGCGGCGCTGGCCGTCGTCCCGCTGGCGGTGCAGGGCCGCGCGGTGGCGCGCCGGGCGGCCGAGTCCGCGCCGCCCTGGGACGCCTACCGCGTCCTGCGCGCGCTCCCGCCCGAGGGCCTTGTGGCTTCGGTCCGTTACGGCGCCGACGCCTGGTACGCCGGCCGGCCGGTCGTCCCGCTGCCGCTGGCGGACGTCTCCGCGCAGTCTTTGTCGCGCGGCCGGGTGCGCTGGGTCTATTGGGCCGGGGCTCCGGAGGCCGGGGCCTCCCTGGGCGGTGAGGCCCCTCTCGCCCGCTCTTTGGCGGCCTGGGACGGCCGCCTCGCGGGGCCGGGGTTCCGCCGCGTGTGGCAGGGGGCGGGGGGGAGCGTCTACGAGGTCGCCGTGGGGACGAAAGTCACGGCCGGCTTTCCTTGACATCGGCCGAGCGCGGGACTATACTTTCGCTAGTTCTTTCTGAGTCAGGGTCGCCTGCGGACTTCCATGAGTGCCGTATCGACAAACCTACTCCTGCATACATCATGACGGCACAAGGGAGGGAAGGAAACATGACGAACCTGAAAACTGTCGGCAAAGCGAAACGGGGTTTCACGCTCATCGAGCTGATGATCGTGGTTGCCATCATCGGTATCTTGGCGGCTATCGCCATCCCGAAGTTCGCCGAGCTGATCCGCAAGTCGAACGAAGGCGCGACCAAGGGCAACCTCGGCGCGGTCCGGTCGGCGTTGAGCATCTACTACGGGGACATGGAAGGCTACTATCCGTTGAACCTGCTGGCCATCACGGAAGGCGGCAAGTACATGTCGACGCTCCCGAAGTCGAAGACGCCCAACTACCACCCGGACACGTCCACCGTCGCGAACTCGTCGACCATCGACGACAACGCGGCCGGCGGCTGGCGCTACAACAACGTGACGGGCAACGCCAACTACGGGACGCTGTGGGTCAACTGCACCCACACGGACACGAAGGGCTCGGCCTGGACCACGTACTGA
>SCTT01000018.1 GCA_004322435.1 bacterium | reverse complement strand
CCTGCTTGAGCACTGTCGAGATGCTCCAGTTGAGCCGGGCCAGCATGCTGGCGACGGGGTCCTCGCTCGAGCCGACGTTCGAGACCGCGGGGGCCTCGAACTTCATGTTGAACTTATAGCCCCACGAGGCCGTGATGTTGAGGGGCTGGACCGTGACCATGGTCAGGAACTTGCCCTTTCCTTTATAGTTGCCGGAGTGCTGCCGGATGACCTGGTAGCGGCACTCGATGACGCGCGACCCGTACATGTTCTTGGCGTAGAACGCGTACGTGGAGGTCTCCGGTTTCGACCAGCCGCCCAGCTGGGTCCAGTGCGTGAGCCCGTCCGGGACCGCGTTGGCGTACGTGGTCGTCACGTCCACCACCGGCTGGTTCTCCTTGATGATGTCGAAGATCTTCTTGGCGAGGTTCACGATGCGGTCGATCGTGGTGATGGGGTCCTCTTCGATGCCTCCGCCGGGCAGCGGCGGGAACGGCGGCAGGTCGGTGCCGGGCTGGCCGGGGGTCCCGCCGGGCGGGGGCACGATGCCTCCCCCCTGTCCGGCCGGGGGCTTCGGCAGCGCGATGCCGATGTCGGCGCCGCTCAGGCGCACGATCTCGACCGAGGTCTGGTCGACGGTAAACCGCTTGGGGTCCTTCATCGCCGCTTCGAACTCCATGGGCGAGAAGACCGGCTTGTCGTTTTCGGGGGTCGTCTGCTGGGCCGCGGCGGGGAGCACGAGGGTGGCGGCCAGGACTGCGGGAAGGATACGCATTACACCTCCAGTTCCCCGGGTTCGGCGACGGCTAACCGTCGTAGTGGGTGCGGCCCCGAGGTCCTACTAATAATACCATAGGACCCAGGGGGCCCAAGGGCACGATGGCCCACTAAAAACCGGGATAAAAGGCCTAGGTTGTTGAGGGTGCCAAACCTAAGTTCTTGAGGAAGGCGTCCTCGGAGGGCTCGCGGCCGAGGAAGTCGCGGACGAGGTCCGCTTCCTCGCGCGTGCCGCCCGGGGCGAGGACCTGGCGGCGGTAGCGGCCGCCGGCCTCCGGCGAGCGCAGATCGCCCGAGGCCGCGAACACCGAGAACATGTCGGCCGAATACACGTCGGACCAGAGGTAGCCGTAGTACGAGGCGGCGTAGCTCATCAGGTGCCCGAAGCTGGCCTCGGGGCGGTTCCCTTCGGCCACCGGGAAGGTCGTCACCTCTTCATGGATGCGCGCGAAGGTCTCCCCCGGCTCGGCCTTCCCGGGGGCGTGCAGGGCCTGGTCGATGACGGCCATCGCGAGCTGGCGCAGCGTGAAGATGCCGGAGTTAAGATGTTTGGCCTCGAGCATCCGCTCGATGAGGGCTTCGGGCAGCGGCTCCCCGGTCTTCCAATGCCCGGAGACCTTCCGGAGCACCGCCGGGGCCCAGGCCCAGTTCTCCATGATCTGGGAGGGCGCCTCCACGAAGTCCCGGGCCACGCGCGTGCCCGCGAACCGGCTGAACGGGGACTCGGTGAGGAGGTTGTGGGCCACGTGGCCGAACTCGTGGAAGAAGGTCTCCACCTCGGAGTGCTTGAGGAGCCCCGGCCGCCCCCCCGCCGGCGCCGGGAAGTTGCAGAGCATGGCCGCCGACGGCCGCCGGTAGGCCCCGTCGGCCTCGCGGCGGCCGCGCACCAGCGGGAAGACGGCGGCGTGCTTGAACTTTCCCTCGCGCGGGAAGAGGTCCAGGTAGACGCGCCCGAGCGGGCGGCCGTCCGCCGCGTCGACGCAGTCGAAGACGCGCACGTCGGGATGCCAGGCGCGCGCGTCGGACGGCGCGAAGCGCACGCCGAAGAGGCCCGCGTAGAGCTCCATCACGCCGGCCACGACCTTCTCGGCCGGGAAGTAGCCGGCGATCTCGAACTCGTCTAGGTCGTAGGCGGTCTTCTTGAGCTTGTTGTGGTAGTAGGCGACGTCCCAGATCTCGAGGCGCTCGGCGCCGGGGACCTCGGAGCGCTTGAGCGCCAAGAGGCGCTCGCGCTCGGGCGCGGCCTTGTCCGCGAGGCGGCGGCGCAGGCGGGCGAGGAAGTCCGAGACGGCCTCGGGCGTCCGGGCCATCCGCTCCTCGAGGATGTAGTGGGCGTAGGACGGGTAGCCCAGCGCCTGGGCGACGCGGCGGCGCAGGGCCAGGATCTCCTCGAGGAGGGCCACGTTCTCGGGGACGGCCCGGCGGTTGACGAGCGAGTACATCGCGCGGCGGGCCTCGGGACGCCTGGCGTTGGCCATGAACGGGAGCGAGTCCGGGTAGTCGAGCGTGACCTTGCGCCGCCCGTCGGGCAGGACGCCCAGGCGGCCGACGAACTCCTCGGGCAGCCCCTCGAGGTCGCTCGGCCCGGCGGCGAGGAAGTCGCGGACCTCGTTTAAGTTCTTGCCGAAGGCGAGCTCCATGTCGAGGAGCTGCTTGCGCCACAAGGTCAGGCGCGCGCGCTGCAGGGGCGGGAGGTCCAGGCCGTTGCGGCGGAAGTCGGAGAGGGTCTTTTCGCGCAGGCGCGCCGCGGCGGGCGAGAGGCCCTCGGCGCGCGAGGCCTTCGCGCGGAGGTAGAGGTCTTCGCGGGTGAACACGTCCACCGAGTACCGGCCGAGCTCGGTCTCGGCGGCGTGCGCCGCCTCGCGGACGGCGGCGTCGGGGGAGCAGTACTTGAGGAAGGTCGGCGCCGCGGTCTCGGCCTCGAGGTCGCCCAGGACGGCGTCCAAGGCCTCGCAGACGCCGCGGACCTGGCAGGCCTCCCCCGTAGGGGCCGCGGCCAGGGCGTCGAGCCGGGAGGTGGCCTTGGCGACGGCCTCGCGGCAGGCGTCGCGGACGGCTTCGGGGCTTAGGGAGAAATCGAGCCAGTCGCGCATCGGGGGAATCTTAACAAACGGGTGGGCGGCGCGACAGGACGGGAGGCCCTCGATCCGGCTGTTGAACGGCGCAGTTTACGCGCCTCGGGCGCGTGGGTTCGAGGATTCCGAACGTCCGGAATCCTCGAACCTCCCTGCAATGAACGACGGGGCGCGTAGAGCCCGGCTTATCCACAAGTGAAGTGGGCAAAATCGGTGAAATTTGACTCGGAATTCCCGACAGATTTTACCGCCATTTTGGCGGTAAATCCTCCTGAAATTTGAAGCACAAATTTCTTCAAATGTGCCCACTTGGTTGTGGATGACTCGGTCTCGCGCAGTGGGCTGTGCCGAACCTGACAAAACGTCTCGTATTGGTCTATCTGATTTTTGAAAATAGGGTCCCCATGAAAGGCCCGGGTAGGGAGAGCGTCCTGGCCTTTAAACCATCGCCGTTCACAGAGGGGAGGTTCGAGAATCGCGCCGTTTGCGATTCTCGAACCCACGCGCCCGAGGCGCGTAAATAGATCCGTCGCGCGGAATCCGGTCGAGAAGTCCGGAAACTAGGAGACAAGGGGCGTTGACAATACGGCATATATGCCTTATCCTTCGAGGGAACGATGAGACAAAGAAAGGACAGAAACGGCCTCCCGCTCGCGGAGTTCTTGAAAGAAGAGCTTCAGGACCCGGAAATCCGCGGGCATTACAAGGCGGCAAAGGCGGAATGGCTCGTCGCCCGGGCGGTGACATCCGCGCGAAAGCGGGCCGGGCTCACGCAGGTTCAGCTGGCCAAGCGTCTGCGAACCGACCAGAAGGCGGTCTGGAGACTGGAATCGGGACATCAGAACGCGACCGTGGGGCTCCTTTGGAAGGTGGCGTTGGCTACCGACTGCGACTTGAGGCTGACACTCTCCCCCCGCCGCCCCTGACATGAAGATATACAAGCTCCTGCGCGCCGACGAATGGGCGGCCTTCCAGGCCCAGAGGGTTTTTTCGGGCGCCCCCGTGGACCTCAAGGACGGCTACATCCACTTCTCGACCGCCGCCCAGGTGCGCGAGACCGCCGCGAAGCACTTCGCGGGCGCGGCGGACCTCGTCCTCGCCGAGGTGGACCCGCGCCTTCTGGGCGCGGCGCTCAAGTGGGAGCCTTCCCGCGGCGGCCAGCTCTTCCCCCACCTCTACTCGCCGATGAGCCTCAAGGCGGTCGTGCGGACGTGGACGTTGGCGCTGGGACCCGACGGCCGACACGAGTTTCCCGCGAAGATCGCCTAGGCGGAGCCGGCCGCCTGCCCCGTTCCCCCGCATCTGACTTCCGTCACCTCCATTTTGTTCAATGACTTCGTGAAGATGCCGCGCGACCCGCAGATCTGGACCGACGTCGACCGCTACCTCGAGGGCCTCTTCACGCCCCCCGACCCCGCGCTGACGGCGGCGCTCGCGGCCGCCGACGCGGCGGGCCTGCCCGCCATCCAGGTCTCGGCCACCCAGGGCAAGCTCCTCTACCTCTTGGCCAAGCTCGCCGGCGCCCGGCGCATCCTCGAGATCGGCACCCTGGCCGGCTACAGCGCCCTCTGGATGGCGCGCGCCCTGCCCAAGGGAGGCAAGCTCATCACGCTCGAAGCCGACCCGCGCCACGCGGAGCTCGCCAAGGAAAACCTCAAGCGCGCGGGCCTAGAGCTCGTCACCGAGGTGCGCGTCGGCAAGGCCCTGATGACCTTGCCGCGGCTCGACGGGCCTTTCGACCTCGTCTTCATCGACGCCGACAAGGAGACCTACCCCGAGTACCTGACCTGGGCGCTCAAGCTCACCAAGCGCGGCTCCCTCATCGTCGCCGACAACGTGGTCCGCGACGGACGCATCGCCGACCCTCGGCACCCAGACCCGCGCGTGGCGGCCGTGCGCCGCTACCACGAGCTCGTCGCCGCCGAGCCCCGGCTGAGCGCGACGGTCCTCCAGACCGTGGGCGTCAAGGGCTACGACGGCCTGTCCTTCGCGGTGGTCGTCGCCTAGGGCTTGCCGAAACGGAGAGTCCCCCTTACCCTTATGAAGCCGATGCGCGCCGCCCTCCTCCTCGCCGCCCTCCTCTGCGCCGCCCCCGTGCGCGCCGTCGAGCCGACCCCCGCCGGCCCGGTGCTCTCGAGCCTGCTCGCCCACATGCTCCAGCGCGGCCACTACGACAAGCGCCCGCTCGACGCCGCGATGTCGCGCAAGATCCTCGAGAACCTGCTCGAGAGCTACGACTACAACCGGATGTACTTCACGAAGGCCGACGTGGACGGCTTCACCGCGGAGTACGCCGATTCGATGGGCGAGCGGGTCAAGGCCGGCGACGTCGGCGCCGCGTACGCGGTCTACGACCGGTTCATGCAGCGCCTCGCGGAGCGCCGCGCCTGGGTCACCGAACTGACCGCCTCCACGATGACCTTCACCGAAAAGGAGTCGGCTCCCACCGAGCGCAACAAGCAGCCCTGGGCGGCCACCGACGCCGAGATGCGCGAGCGCTGGCGGCTGGCCGTGAAGTTCGACCTCCTGCGCGAGAAGCTCGACGGCGACAAGGGTGAGGACCCGGTCAAGACCGTGCTCTCCCACTACGACAGCCTGGTCGACAACTACAAGCAGTTCGACTCGGGCGACGTCCTGCAGAACTTCCTCTCGGCCCTCTGCCGGGTCTACGACCCCCACACCGACTACTTCTCCGCCCCGAAGGAGGAGAACTTCTCGATCGGCATGCGTCTGAGCCTCTTCGGCATCGGCGCGGCGCTGCGCACCGAGAAGGGCTACACGAGCGTCGTGAACCTCGTCCCGGGCGGCCCGGCGGAGACGGACAAGCGCCTCAAGCCCGGCGACAAGATCGTCGCCGTCGCGCAGGGCGACGACGGGGAGTTCGCCGACGTCGTCGGCATGAAGATCGACCGCGTGGTCAAGCTCATCCGCGGCGAGAAGGGCACGGTCGTGCGCCTGCGCGTGGTCCCGGTGGACGCCGCCGACCCCTCGACGCGCGTCCTCATCCGCTTGGTGCGCGACGAGATCCGCCTGCGCGACCAGGAGGCCAAGGCCAAGCTGCTGACCGTCCGTCCCGCCTCCGGTCCGACGCGCAAGATGGGCGTCATCGACCTCCCCTCCTTCTACGCCGACCTCAAGGCCATGGGCCAGGGCAAGAGCACCACCCGCGACGTGTCGGCCCTGCTCGAGAGCCTGCGCGCCAAGGGCGCCGAGGGCATCGTCTTGGACCTGCGGCGCAACGGCGGCGGCTCGCTGCAGGAGGCCCTGGCGCTGGCCGGCCTCTTCATGGGCGACGGCCCGGTGGTGCAGGTCAAAGACAACGCCGGCAGCGTCTCGGTGCTCGACTCAGGGACGCCCTCCCCGTCCTACGACGGCCCGCTCGTGGTCCTGACCTCGCGCTTCTCCGCCTCCGCCTCCGAGATCGTCGCCGCGGCGCTGCAGGATTACGGCCGCGCGGTCGTCGTGGGCGCCAAGAGCACGTTCGGCAAGGGCACGGTGCAGACCGTGATGGACTTGGACCGCTACATGCCCCCCTCGCTCCGGGCCTACAAGCCCGGCGCCGTGCATCTGACGGTGCAGAAGTTCTACCGCGTCTCCGGCGGCTCCACGCAGAACCGCGGCGTCATCCCCGACGTCACCTTGCCCTCGGTCGAAGACGAGATGGAGATCGCCGAGTCCTCTCTTCCCAACGCCCTCCCCTACGACCGCATCGAGCCGGCCCGCTTCACGCCGGTGTCTAGGGTCGGGCGGTTGCTGCCCTCCCTCATCCGCGGCTCGCAGGCCCGCGTCGCGGCCTCCCCCGAATGGGGCTACGCGCGCGAGGACATCGACCGCTACAAGGCGGAACTGGCCGACAAGTCCGTCTCCTTGAACGAGGCCGAACGCCGCGCCGAGCGCGCGGCCGACGAGGCGCGCGACAAGAAGCGCCGCAAGGAGCGCACCGCGCGCGCGGTCGGCGCCCCCGAGCCCGACAAGGGCCTCGAGATCACCTTGGACGCCTTGGACGGCGTCGTCCCCTCCACCGCGACGGCCTCCGTCCCCCCCAAGGCTCCCTCCGGGCACCCGGCCGTGGACGCCGCGAAGGACCCGGCCAAGGCCAAGGAGGACGAGGAGTACGCGAAGGCGCCCCCGGCCCCGGACCTGATGCTCGACGAGGCCCTCTTGGTCCTTTCGGACGTCGCGGCGTCGACCGTGTCGGCCCAGACCGCCGTGCAGCCCGCGCTCGTGCGCTGACATGACGCCCTTGAGCCCCGTCGAAGCGCGCGT
>SCTT01000167.1 GCA_004322435.1 bacterium | reverse complement strand
TGAAATGGGCGCCCTTCATCGAGGACTCCGGCAGCAGGATGCCGGTGTTGCCGAGGATGGCCACGGGGCGGCCCATCAGCTTCGCGAAGCCGCAGACCAAGGTCGTGCCGTAGTTGCGCTTGAACTCGTGGAAGCGCGAGCCGTCGACGAGGCGGGCGATGAGCTCCCGCACGTCGCCGGGGCGGCGCAGGTCGCGGTTGACGACGCCGTAGAGCTCCTCGGCCGGGAACAGCGGCTCCTCGTAGCCGAAGGGCTCCGCCCAGCGCGGAGCGTTCAAATTCTCGACGATGGAGCGCGCCTTGCGCAGGGCGTCCGCGTCGTCGTCGGCCAGATGGTCGGTGACGCCGGAGACGCGGCTGTGCATCTCGCCGCCGCCGAGCTCCTCGGCGGTGCACTCCTCGCCGGTCGCGGCCTTCACGAGCGGCGGGCCGCCCAGGTAGATGGTCCCGTTGCCGCGCACGATGACGCACTCGTCGGACATCGCGGGGACGTAGGCGCCGCCGGCGGTGCACATCCCCATCACCACGGAGACCTGCGGGATGCCGGCGGCCGACATCACGGCCTGGTTATAGAAGATGCGGCCGAAGTGCTCCTTGTCGGGGAAGACCTCGGACTGCTTCGGCAAGAAGACCCCGCCCGAGTCGACGAGGTAGACGCAGGGCAGGCGGTTCTCGAGGGCGATCTCCTGCGCGCGCAGGTGCTTGCGGATGGTCTCGGGGTAGTAGGTGCCGCCCTTGACGGTGGCGTCGTTGGCGGCGACCACGCACAGGCGCCCCGCGACGACGCCGAGGCCCGTGACGAGGCCCGCCGAGGGGACCTCGTCGTCGTACATGCCGAGCGCGGCGAGCGCCGAGAGCTCGAGGAAATCGGTGCCCGCGTCGATCAGGGCCTTCACGCGCTCGCGGGCGGTCAGCTTGCCGCGCTTCTTATGGAGCGCGACGGCCTGCTCGGAGCCGCCCTTGCGGGCGCGGGCCAGCTTCGCGTGGAGGTCGGAGAGCAGCTTCTCGTGGTGGCGGACGTTCTCCTGATAGTCGGAGGAGGAGGGGTCGGCGCGCGTCTCCAGGACGGGCGTGTCGGCGTCTTGGCTCATGCGCGGAGTCTAGCAAAGCCGGGCGTTCCGGCCCAATCGGACCCAGGCCCTATGCCTAGGGCCTTTGGCCCAGAGGACCCACAGGGAATGCCGGACTTCAGTGTTGAATATGCACATGAAGACACTCACGCGCGTACTGGCGACCGCCCTGTCGGTGACGTTGGCCTCACAGAACGCGCTGGCCCAGTTCTCGCGGGCCGTGGTGCGTCCGGTCCCCGTCGCGCCGACCGTCCCGATCGGCGCCGCCGCGGGCCTGAGGGTCAACGCCGCCCCCCTCACCTCCCCGACGCTCGCTCTCCCGGCGGGGCTCGCCGCGCCGCTTGCGCTTCCCGCCCCCAAAGCTCTCCCTCTCCCGCTTGCGGGAGAGGGCGGGGTGAGGGCCGCCGCCGTCGCCGTCCCCGTCGCCTCCGCTCTCGTCTCCCCCGCCGTCGTCTCCCCGGCCGCCACCCCTCACCCTAACCCTCTCCCGCAAGCGGGAGAGGGAAGGGAGAAAGCGGCCGTGTCGGAGCGCGTCGCCGTCTTGGGCAAGACCGTCTCCGAAGGGATGAAGGGCGTCGCCGAGATGCCGCAGTCCGGCGCCCGCGACGCGGCCTCCGCCCAGTTCTCCCTGCTGACCGGCGAGCGCTTCGCGCGCACCGCCCCGGCCTCCGACGCGGCGCCCGTCGCCGGCTCGCTCGGGACGCTGGGCGCGCCGCGCCTCGCTCCCGCCAACCGCGCCGCCGAGGGCGACGCCAAGGCGGAGGTCCCGCCGCCGGCCAAGCGCGGCTGGGCGAAGGTCTTCAACGACCCCGAGCGCAACAAGGCCTTCTGGCGCTACTTCATCGGCAGCTCCGTCTTCAGCTTCGGCTTCCAGATGTACATGGTCGCCCTCCCGTACCTCATCAAGTCCTTCACCCAGAACACCTTGAAGGAGGCCGGCAAGCTCGACCAGCTGACCAAGGAGCAGCTGACGGAGATGGTCCGTCAGAACCGCTCGATGTCGCGCATCGCGCACTGGGTGGCCCAGGCCGTCTCCTACGTCGCCATCCCGATGTTCAACGACGGCCAGTCGGCCCCGAAGAAGTGGCTCGTCCGCGCCCTCTTGGCCCGCGCGGCCGCCCTGGCCGGCGTCCCCGCCCTGTTCTTCGCCACGGGACTCATGACCGGCGGCGCCGCGATGTGGACCCTGTTCGGCCTCATCGCCGTGCAGTCCTTCTTCCAGGGCCTCTCCATCACGATGGAGTCGGGCGGGACCGCGCGCCTCTTCGGCGACAAGTCGGTGACGACCGAAGAGCGGCTGCGCGCGAACTCCATCATGAGCTTCACCGGGGCCATCATCGCCATCATCGCCCCGGTCGTCGCCGGGCGCATCGCGGCCTTCCCGGACTGGATGGGGAAGATGGGGACCGGCAGCGCCGTCCTCTACGGGATCTACGCCGCGGCGGTGGGCGCGACCGCCCTCATCTACGCGACCATCAAGATGTTCGGAGAGAAGAAGGCCGAAGCCGCGGCCGGCGCGGACGCCGCCGAAGGCGCGTCGCCGGCGCCCAAGGGCTTCGGCGCCGCCCTGAAGAACGTCCTGGTCTCCATGAAGGAAGGCGTGAAGCTGGTGATGAAGAACCGCTTCCTGCGCACCCTCGTGGGGCTCAACCTCATCGCCTCGCTCTTCTCCGACCCGCTCATCTTCAACGTCCTCCCCGAGTTCGTCGAGGGGGTCCTCAAGGCCAACCCCGCGGCGATGAGCTGGGCGCTCGGCATCCCCGGCGTCGGCTGGTTCCTCCAGGGCCTCATCTCCACCCCGATGGGGTTCTTCGGGATGCTGGTCGCCGCGTCGAGCATCGGCAGCGCCATCGTCGCGCTCACCGTCGAGCCGATGCGGCGCCTGTTCAAGCGCCTGGGCTTCAAGACCGAGGAGTCGCTGACCATCCCGTTCTACATCATCGCGGCGATCGAGGTGCCGGCCTTTTGGGCGATGGCGTATTTCCCCTCGTTCTGGGGCGTGCTGGCGCTCTACGGCCTCCAGTCGCTCGTGGGCGGCTACGTCGGCCTCATCGTCAGCGGCGTCTATCAGAAGCAGCTCGGAGGCTACTCCTCCAAGCAGCTGACGCAGGTGCTCGCGGCGAACTCCTTCGTGAGCATCCTCGCCGCCATCGCCTCGACCTACCTCTACGGCTTCCTGCTCCCCGGCATCTCCATCCAGACGAGCCTGCTCATCGCCGCCATCGCGACGACCATCCTGGGCACGCTCCGCCTGGCCGCGCCCTGGCTCTTCTTCACGAAGGCCGAGCGCAAAGGCGAGCCGGAGCCGGCGCCCAAGGCGCTCAAGCCCCTCGACGTCCACCGCGACGGCTCGCACGGCACCGACAACCTGCCCGGCAAGCAGGGGCCGCTCAGCATCGGGCTCTAAGCCCCCCCCCAAAAAGAAAGCCGCCCGCGCCCCGGAGGGCGCGGGCGGCTTTTTTAGAGGCGTCTACCGGCTGGAGTCGCCCGCCAAGCCCTTGAGGCTGTTGAGCGACGGGCCCGGGTTCGCCGTGAAGGCCTTCAGGCTCTCGCCCGCGGCCGTGGGGATGTTCCCCACCAGCGACCCGATGGTCGTCACGTCCTCGCCGCGGCAGCCGTCCGCCGAGCAGACGTTCGAGCGGCGGCACGAGTTCGCCGAGTCGTAGACGAAGTCATTCTCGCCGCGGACCAGGATGCCTTCGATCTGGCCCGTGCGGGCGTTGAAGACCGCGGAGCCCGAGTTGCCGCCGTAGGTGTCGAGGTTGGCCGTGAAGTAGCCGCTCTTGACCTCGCGCACCGAGGCGCCGCCGGCGACCTTCGTCGGCAGGCCGGCCGGGTGGCCGATGACGATGATGGGCGTGCCCTTCGCCGGCGCGCCGGAGCGGTTCACCTTGAGCGGAGCGTGGCCCGCGACCGCGCGGTCGAGCTTCACGAGCGCCCAGTCGGCGCCGGTGCCCACCTCTTCGCGGCCCAAGAGCTTCGTGCAGGAGTAGACCTCGCCGGCCGGGACGGAGGTCGGCGTCGCGCCGCCCTTGGCGGAGATCGCGAAGCCGAAGACGAACTTCGTGCCCTCGCAGGCGCTCTGGGAGCGGACGCAGTGCCCGGCCGTCATGATGATGTCGGGCGCCACGAGCGACCCCGAGCAGAAGGCGCCGGCGGACTGGTCGCGGAACGGCTCGTCCTGGCACAGGCCGTAGGACTCGCCGTAGGACTCCACCGACAAGGTCGCCTTGCCGTCCTTGATGGAGACGCTGCCGGACTGGAAGAGGCCGACGGTCGAGGCCGCCATGGCCTTGAGAGCGGGGCTCTGCACGGCCCACATGTCCAAGCGGTCGTCGTCACCGTAGATGACGTCCGTATGGGGACCGCGGGCCTGAGGGTTGACGGGGGACTGCTGAGCGAAGCTGCGGGTTGCGGCGAACGCGGCGAGCCCGAGGGCCAGCGCCGTAATAACGGTTCGGCGAACGATCATGAAGACCACCTCCTCACAATCAACGACCACCTACGGACATTTGACCAGAATCAATATTCAAAGTCAACCCTAAAGTCCTAGACGCGCCTAGGCCCTTAGGGAACCAAAGGGTCAGGCACGTTTCGGAACTAACGGAACCAGAGGGTCAGGCACGACGGAGAACTAAATCCGATGGAACCAATTCGGGGGGTCAAACGTATACTAGGTATGGGGAGACCACCGCGCCTTCAGGAGCCGGGACAAATCTTTCACGTTATCGTCCGGGGCAATAGGCGCCAGAACATCTTCGAAGAGGAGGCCGACTGGGACAGGTTCCAAACGGCGCTCCTGCGTCTTGCAGCGGAATCCGATTTCGAGCTGCTGGGCTTCACCCTTATGGGCAACCATGCCCACCTGTTGATTCGTTGCGGCGGAACGCCGCTCGGCAAACTCCTCCAAGGCCTCCTTTCCTCTCATGCCCTCTACCTCAACAAGAAGTACGGCCGTTCCGGGCACCTATACCAGGGCAGATACACTTCCGAACCCTGTCCAAACGACTCCGTCCTCAAACACCAACTCCGGTATATCCACTGGAACCCCGTACGAGCGGGCCTGGTTCGTTCGCCGGATGAATGGAAGTGGTCCAGCCATCACGCCTATTGCGGGCAGGAGATGCCGGGGGTCAG
>SCTT01000166.1 GCA_004322435.1 bacterium | reverse complement strand
GAAGGACGTGCTGCGCGACTCGGCCAAGGGCGGCGCCAGCAAGGCGGCCGCGCAGGCCCCGCGCCCCCGCCCCAACGTCGGCAAGATGGCCGGCGCCATCCGCGGCCTCTCCGCCTTGGGCGGCGGCGGCGGCGGGACCGGGGCGTCGCTCAAGCTCGACCCGCTCTCGGCGTCGGGCGTCCCCAACAGGGCGGCCGGCTCGAACGCGCTGACGCGCTCTCAGGCCACCCCGGGCTTCCGCGGCGCGACCAGCCGGTCCGGCGCCTCGTCGGGCGCGGGCGAGGACCTGCGCGCCGCGGGCGCCAGGCAATCCGACATCTTCAACAAGGGCGGCGGCGCGGCCGCGGCCCTCGACTCGGCCTCCCGCGAGGCCATCCCGGCCGGCGGCGCGGGCTCGAGCGGCGGCCGTCCCGGCGAAGGGGGCGAGACCAAGAACCCCGGCGGCAACAGCCAGAAGGACAACAAGTCCCTGGGCGAGTCGCTCGCCTTCATCCGCCAGAAGATGGAGATGGAGAAGGCGCTCGACCTCAAGTGGGAGCGCAAGAAGTGGAACGAGTTCGGCCGGCAGAAGATGATGGAAGAGTCGGCGCTGAAGCTCGGCTTCGACATGTTCGGCAAGTTCGCCGAGAAGGCCTTCATCAACCCGCTGGCCGACGCGGTCGGCCAGGCCGTCGCCGGCGGCGGCGGGTCGCAGGTCGGGTGGGAGTGCACGATGACCGGCGGCGGGGTCAGCAAGTTCTCCAAGGGGGAGGTCGCCGCCCGCGGCTGGGAGGTCCGGCCCAACGGCGACCTGATCTCGAAAGGCGGGCAGGGCGCCGGCGCCGGGGCCCCGCTCGGGAAATGCAAGGAAGCCGTCGTCGGCTCGTCGAACGCCGGCGGGGACGGCACGACCACCGACCGCCGCGACGGCAGCGGCGTGAAGGCGCCCGGGGCCGACCAGATGGCGGGGCGCGAACGGCGGATGTCGGACGCGTCCGGGAAGCTCGGCAACGAGCGCGACGACGCCTTGGCTCTGACGGAACAGATCAAGGGGACCTGCGAAGGCCTCACGGATCCCAAGCTCGCTGCCGTCAAGGCGAACTGCCTTGAGTTCCAAAGGGAGTCGGGGGAACTGGCGAAGGGACTGGGGGGGCTCACCACGGCTTCGGAAGAGATGACGAAGGCGTGGCGCTTCCTCGGGACGGCGTCCGGGAACATGGAGCGCGAGCAGACCAACCTGAACGCCTCCGTGCGCAGCCTGGGGACGGCCGCGCAGAAGCTGACGGCCGCCGAACAGGCCCTCCGGGTGCCCGCGGGGACCGAGGAGCTCCCGAAGGACCTGGCGACGAAGGCCCAGACGGAGGTCGAAGCCGCTCGGGCCGCCCTCAAGGCCGCCAAGACGAGCCATGAGGCGTCCAAGCCCGGCGTCGACAAGACGAACCAGGCGCTGATCGACTCGAAGGCGCGCGGCGGCGCGGCGGACGACGCATTGAAGACCGCCAACACGGACATCACGGGCGTCGCGGTGCCCAAGGCGGTCGACGCGGCGGGGACCACCATCCAACTGGCCCCGTTCGAGACGAAGCTGGCGGCTTCCAAACAGCGCGCGCTGGACGCCTGGCTCGAGATCCGCAAGGACCATACGGCCTGGTCCAAGGGCCAGGGGTTCGGCGAGCAGTCGAAGGAGGCCCTGCACGGGACGACGGCCGCCGCCGAGGAGATGAAGATCGACCTCGAAGGGGGGGCCAACGCGCCGGTCGAGAAGAAGGGCGCGATGGGCACCGCCTACAACAACTTCGGGGCCTTCGGGGCGCCTCTGACGGCCAAGACGGACCCCTACCAGGCCAGCTACAAGGCCGCCGAGGCGGCCTTCACCAAGGCGAAGGCGACCTGCGCCGCGGCCAACACGGCGCCCTGCGCCCAGGCGGCCACCGACTACAATGCGGCCGTCACCGAGGGGCTCAAGGCCCCGCAGGGGAACGGCTCGATGCCGGCCCAGAACCAGGAGAACCAGACGGCGGCCAACAAGGACCTGGCCACCGCGGTCGGGCACGTGCAGAGCATGGTGTCGAGCGTGCAGAGCCAGCCGGCGGCCAGCCAGCAGCCGGCCAGCCAGCAGCCGGCTCCGGCGGCGCCGTAGGCCGCCGGCTTGGGCCGGGAGACCCAGGACAACCTGGGTCTCCCGGCCCTTGCTGTTTCTGGGCCCTTCGGCTATACTGCCCGAGACGTCGACGGACACCGGACCCCGGGTGAGACCATGACCACGCCGACCCCTCCCTCGCGCGCGTACGCGCGTCTGTTCGCACTCCTCCTGAGCGTCGCGGCCGTCCTCCCCGCCTTGGCCGCCATCACCGGCTGGAAGGAAGTCCGGGCGAAGTACATCCACAAGGATTACGTCTTCTACTACCCGGTCGTAGAGAAAGGGCGCCCCGTCCTCACCAACGAGGCGGGAAACCCGTCCATCCGGCTCTACAAGAAGGCCTCGGCCACGTCCGAGCGGGCCCGCAGCCACCTTTACAGCCTCGACGGCGGCAAGACCTTCAAGCTGCACCTGGTCACCGAGGAAGGCCCGGAGCGCGACCTCGCGAAGTCCCTGGCGTACACCGAGCGCGCCGCGCCGCCCGCCGCGCCGGCCCCCGTCCCGCCCGCCCCGGCCCCCGCTCCCGCGGCCGTCCCCGAGGGCGTCGACGCCGACATCTGGGCCGAGGTCCAGGCCAAGTACGCCGCCGGGCTCTCGGCCGAAGACCAGGCCCTCGTCGGCAAGGTCCTCACGTACGTCAAGAAGAACAACGCCGACAAGCTCGCGGCCGCCCGCGCCTGGCTGCAGAAGGACCCCAAGGCCAACGCCGCGAAAGTCGCGCAATCGGCCAAGGCCAAGGGCGTCCCCGCCGCCGCCGGCGAGCTCCTGGCCTGGGCCTCGGCCGCGCCCTCGGGCGCCGGCCCGGCCCCCGCCGAGCCGACCGCGGGCGGAACCCCGCCGCTGCCCGGCGGCCAGACCGCTCCGCCCGTCGGTCCGGGCGTGCCCGTCGGCCACGACGGCGGCCCGCTCGACCAGCTCGTCACCGGGATGAAGCAGGAGGCCCGTTGGGAAGAGGTCGCGGCGCGCATCATCCCCTGGGCCTGGAAGGAGCGCGAGGGCGGCCGTTCGTTCTTCACCCCCGACGCCCGCAAGAACCCCAATACGAAGCCCGCCTTCGAGGCGGCCCTCAAGGTGGCCGTCCAAGACAAGGATTACTGGAACTCGGCCCTGCACGTCTATTACGTGCTCGGGCCCGGCGAGCCGGTGCCGGCCTGGGTCCTGGCCGACCCCGCGCTCAAGAAGCTCCTCGTCGACGACCAGGCCCGGATCAAAGCCGCCAAGCTCGAGGAAGTCCTCGGCCAATGCCTGGACCGGCTGCAGCACAACCCGACGGCCAAGCGTCCCGAGAAGTGCGACAAGCAGCCCGACCTCACCCAGGTCCGGAGCCCGTACCCCGGCAAGGACGCGGCGAAGTGGCCGCGCGATTTCCTCAACGACGCCGGCCGCGAGGCGCGCATCCTGCTGCAGGCCATCACGGCGGGCACGGTGGCCATCTCCACCGGCATCGCGAACTCGCCGGGGACGGTCGGCGCGGTGCCCGGCGGCTCCGGGCCGCGCCAGCCCCGCCTGCCCTCGATGCCGACCAGCGAGTTCGGCACCGCCCAGCTCTTCGGCAAGTGGGGCGACGCCAACGTCTTCTCGTTGGACGGACGCATCCTGGCCATGGTCATCCGGACCAACAAGAAGGTGGAGGCGGGCGAGCCTCCGCGAGTCGTCCTCACCCACCAGATGGGCCTCTACGACATCTCGAACGCCGGGGACATCTATGGGAAGCGCTTCGAGATCACCGGCGGAGACCAGTCGTTCTCGCTGATTCCGGGTGGGAAGACCTACAACATCTCGCTGACCCCGCAGGGCGACGACATGACGGTCTCCATCAAGGGCGGGAGCGGGGCCTCCCCGCAGATGTCGAACGGGTCCAAGTCCCTGCCGACCCTCAACGAGATGTACCAGAACCGCGCCCGGCAGGCCCTCGACAGCGGCAACCGGGTCGTCATCGGCGCGCGCGTCTACCGCGTCACCGGCGAAGCCACCAACACGGGCAACGTCCTCTTCTGGGACGAGAAGGACCTGCTGCGCCAGGCCGGGGACATCGAATCGGACCGTCCGGGCGGGATGGCCCGCTATTGGGTCCCCAAGATGATGGCCGAGGTCGACGAGATGCGCGACGGGCGCACCCAGAACATCTCGGACAAGGCTTCGTTGGGCTACAAGGTCAACGACCAGTGGCAGGGCCTCAAGTGGGAGAACGGGATGTGGGTCCCGGCCCAGGGCGAGGAGT
>SCTT01000165.1 GCA_004322435.1 bacterium | reverse complement strand
GGGTCTTGCGGTCGCGGTTGTGGGCGCGGAAGGCGTCCGTGTCGGGGGCCTGGAGGAAGGGGCCGGTCAGGCGGACCGGCGCGGGGGCGGCGGGGACTTTCGCGCGCGCGCCGACGGCTTCCTCGGCGAGGGCGAAGTCCTTGCAGGGCACCCGCTCGAGGAGCGTCGCCCCCTTGGGCAGGTGGCCGCGGCGGCAGGCGAAGTTCAGGCCGTCGTCGAAGTCGACGCGGTTCTCGAGCCAACGGCAGTCCGGGCAGGTGTTCTTGGCCATAAGGCCCTCCGACGGGCGGCTACGCCCGCTTCGCGAAGTCTTCCCAGGCCGCGTCGACCTGGGCCTGGATGGCGGCCTCGTCTTCGGCGGTGAGGCGGCGGAAGCGCGCCTGGCGGCGCAGGAAGTCGCCGACCGGCTTGCGCTTGCCCGGCGAGAGGTTCAGACGGAAGCGCCCTTCCTCGCTCTCCCAGAGGGGGAACATCCCGGTCTGCACGGCCAGGCGCGAGAGGGCCACGGTGTCGCCGGACTCGTACTTCCAGCCGGGCGGGCAGGGCGCGAGTATGCGGATGAAGCGGAAGCCCTTGATGGCGCGCGCCTTCTTGAACTTGCGGACCATGTCCTCGGCGTAGGCCGGCGTGGCCGTCGCCTGGTAGCGCGGGCGGTGGGCGGCGATGATGGCGTCCAAGTCCTTCTTCGGGCGGTCGGCTCCGGCGGGCCCCGGCGTCGTCATCGTCCAGGCGCCGCGCGGCGTGCCGCCGGAGCGCTGGATGCCGGTGTTCATGTACGCCTCGTTGTCGTAGCAGACGTAGAGGATGTCCTCGTCGCGGTCGGCGGCCCCGGAGAGCGCCTGCAGGCCGATGTCGAAGGTCCCGCCGTCGCCGCCCCAGGCGACCACGCAGGTGGCCTCGTCGCCGCGGGACACGAGGCCGTGCTTGACGCCGCACGCGGTGGCCGCGGCGCAGGCGAAGGGCGAGTGGACGACGTTGACGTCGACCGAGCTCATCGGGGCGGGCCCCGCGAGGATGGTCCAGCAGCAGGCGGGGATGACGAGGACGGTCTCCTGGCCGAGGCCTTTTAAGGCGTAGCGCATCGACAAGGTCGCACCGCAGCCCTGGCAGGCGAGGTGGCCGGCCGAGAGGCCTTCCGTCGCGGGAATGGAGGTCTTGACGGTCACCGGGAGTCCTCCAGCCACACGGGGGCGTTCAGGTCGCCGCGGCCGGCGGCGCAGTCCTCCCAGGCCTCGCAGAGGAGCTCCGGGGTGATGTCGCCGCCGCCCAGGCCGGCGACGTAGCCGAAGACCTGCGGGGGGTTCGGCATCGCATAGAGCGCGGATTTGATCTCCTCGCAGAAGATGCCGTGGTGGCCCATCGAGTAGTTGCGGTCCACGACGGCGAGCTTCACCCCGGGCCGCAGGAAGCGGCGCAGCTGGGCGGTCGGGAAGGGGCGGAACTGGCGGATGCGCAGGTTGCCGGCCTTAAGGCCCTTCGCGCGGAGGCGGTCCACCGCATCCAGAGCCGTCGAGGCCGGAGCCCCGGAGGTCACGAGCAGGACCTCGGCGTCCTCGGCCTGATAGCCTTCGACGGCGGAGTAGCGGCGCCCGAAAAGCTCCGCGAACTCCTCCTCGGCGACGGCGACCTCCTCCTGGGCGCGCTGCATGTCGGCGTCCATGCGCCGGCGCAGGCGGAAGTACTCTTGGGGCTTAGGGAGGGCCGAGAAGGCGCGGGGCTCCTTGATGTCCAGCGCGTAAGGGTACTGGATGGGCGGCAGGTAGCGGTCGACCAGCGCCTGGTCCGGCACGTCGACGGGCTCGTAGGTGTGGGACAGCGTGAAACCGTCGTAGCAGACCATCACGGGCAGGAGCAGCTCCTCGGCGACGCGGTAGGCGATGAGCGTCGCGTCGAGGATCTCCTGGTTGGTGGAGCAGTAGAACTGCAGCCAGCCGGTGTCGCGCTGGGCCAAGGAGTCGGTCTGGTCGGTCCACAGGATCCAGGGGGCGCCGAGCGCGCGGTTGACCTCGGCCATCACCACCGGCAGGCGCGCGCCCGAGACCCAGTGGAGCATCTCGTGCATGTAGGCCAGGCCCTGCGAGGAGGTGGCGGTGAAGGTGCGCGCGCCGGCCTGCGCCGCGCCGACGAGGCAGGCCATCGCGGAGTGCTCGGACTCGACGCGCACGAAGCGGCCGGGGAACTCGCCGGTGGCCTTCATCTCGGCCAAAGCCTCGACGACCTGGGTCTGGGGGGTGATAGGGTAGGCGGCCACGACGCCGGTCCGGGCGAGGCGCACGGCCACGGCGGCCGCGTGGTTGCCCATCAAGGTCTTCCTCACGCGCCCTCCTCGTCTTCGAGGCTCATCGCGTCGGCGGGGCACTCCTCGACGCAGACCGCGCAGCCCTTGCACCAGTCGAGGTGGATCTTCGGGCGGTCGCCCTCGATGGTGACGCAGGCCTCGGGGCAGAACTTCCAGCAGAGCATGCAGCCGGTGCACTTGTCGTCGTGGATGACCGGCCGGGCGCTCCTCCAGTGGCCGGTCTTGTTGGCCTTCATCGGCGTGCCGCCGGTGATGATGGGGGGCGTCAGGAAGGGGTCTTCGTCAAGCCGCGGCATTGGACCTCAGGACGGCCTCGTAGCCTTCGCGCGCCGCCGCCACGTTCTGGTCGAACTTGACCGGCACGCTCTCCCGGATGGCGGCCTCGAGGGCGGGGAAGTCGGCCACTTGGAGCGCGGCGACGAGGGCGCCGCAGATGGCGGTGTTGACCATGGGGCTGGTCTTGGAACCGAGGCCGTGGCGCAGCGCGATTTCTTTAGCCGGCACCGGGTACCAGCGGAAGCCCGGGCGCCCGACCGCCAGTTCCTCGGCGCTCTTGTCCGAGTTGGCCACGACGGCGCCGCCGGGCTTGAGGCCCGCGACGACGAGGGGGGAGAGAGACAAGAGCGGGTCGAGGACGACCACCGCGTCGGGGAAGTAGATGCGGGAGCGCACGCGGATGGGGCCGTCCGAGATGCGCGCGTAGGCGAGCACGGGCGCGCCGCGTCGCTCCACGCCGAACTCGGGGATGGCCATGCACTCGCCGCGCCCGGAGCGCAGCACCGCGTCGGCCAGCATCTTCGCGGCGAGGACGGTGCCCTGTCCCCCACGGCCATGGAAGCGGATTTCGAGCATGCTCCTCCGGCCCCTGGAGTAGCAACGAAACGGCCCGGGCGTCAGGCCAGGGCTTTGGCCAGGGCGGCGTGGAGGGACTTGGCGTCGGGGAAGCGCTTGGCGGGGTCGGGCGAGAGGGCGCGCGCCATGAAGGCGTCGAGGGCGGGGGGCAGGCCTTTGCGCACCGCGGAGGGCGCCTTGAACTCGCCCTTGCCCTTGGCGCGCGCCATCGCCCCCGGGGTCCCGGAGAAGGGCGGCTTGCCGGTGAGGGCGAAGTAGAGCGCCGCGCCCAGGCCGTAGAGGTCGCCGGAGGCCGTCGCCGTCCCGTCCTCGGCCTCGGGGGACATATAGGGAGGGCTGCCCCAGACCGTGGTGGAGGAGGTGGCCGCGCGCGGCGCGCGGGCGAGCCCGAAGTCCATGAGCTTCGCGGGGCCTCGCTCAGGGACCATGACGTTCTCGGGCTTCAAGTCGCGGTGGACGAAGCCGCGCTCGTGGGCGTGGCCGAGGCCCGCGGCGAGGTCGGCGGCCAGGGCCACCGCGCGGCCGGGGGAAAGCGGCCCTTTCTCGGCAACGAGGTCCCGCAAGGTCTTCCCTTCGGCGAACTCGAAGACCAGGCAGGGCTCGCCCTGGGTCTCGCGCACCGCGTGGATGCGCACGATGTTCGGGTGCTCGAGCGCGGCGACGGTGCGCGCCTCGGCGACGATGCGCGCGCGCTCCTTGGGGTCCTTCGCGATCTCGCCGCGCAGGCGCTTCAAGGCGACCTTGCGCTTGAGCGCCGGGTCCCAGCCCTCGTAGACGACGCCCATGCCGCCCGCGGCCACGAGGCGCTTGACCTCGATATCCCCCAAGGAGGGCGGCCCGTCCTCGTCGGAGGGAGCG
>SCTT01000164.1 GCA_004322435.1 bacterium | reverse complement strand
GTGGGCGGCCCCGGTCCGGCTATGATCACGCTCCGGAACATCCACAAGTCCTTCGCCCGCCAGACGCTCTTCGACGGGGCGGACCTGCAGATCAACCAGGGCGACCGGTTCTCCTTGGTGGGCCCGAACGGCGCGGGCAAGTCCACCTTGCTCAAGATGCTCCTGGGCGAGGCGGAGCCCGACGGCGGCGAAGTCTCCATCAAGCGCGGCGTGCGGGTCGGGTATCTGCCGCAGGAGAACGCCCCGCTCTCTTCCGCGACGGTGCTGGCCGGGGCCCTTGAAGGAAACGAAGACCAGGACGCGCGCTTCGGCGCGCGGGCCAAGGCCATCTTGATGGGCCTGGGCTTTAAAGAGAAGGACTTCGAGCGCCCCATCAAGGAGCTCTCGGGCGGCTGGGCGATGCGCGTCGCGATGGCGCGCCTGCTGGTCGACGACCCCGACCTCCTCCTGATGGACGAGCCGACCAACCACCTGGACCTGGACTCCACCTTGTGGCTGCGCGAATTCCTGGTCACGCGGCGCGGGTCGTTGTTGGTCGTCTCGCACGACCGCGACTTCATGGACCACGTGACGAATGCGATGGTGAGCGTGCAGGACCACAAGCTCGTCGTCTATCCGGGCCGTTACGGCGACTTCCTCAAGGAGCGCGAGGCCGAGAAAGAGCGCCTGGTCAAAGCCTATAAGCAGCAGCAGGAAGAGATCGCCGACATGCTGGACTTCGTCGCGCGCAACCGCGTGCGCCATTCCACCGCCGCCCGCGCGCAGAGCATGCTCAAGCGCATCGAGAAGCTCGAGCGCATCGAGATGCCGCCCGAGGCGAAGACGGTCAAGATCCGGTTCCCCCAGCCCAAGCGCTCCGGCGTGCGCGTGCTCCAGATGAAGGACGTCCACAAGTCCTACGGGGCCAACAAGGTCTACGAGGGTTTGGACTTCGAGCTGGAGCGCAACTGGCGCATGGCCTTCGTGGGCCACAACGGGGCGGGCAAATCGACGCTTTTGCGGATGCTCGCCGGCGTGCTGCCCTTCGACAAGGGCGAGCGCACGCTCGGCCACGAGGTGTCGGTCGGGTACTTCTCGCAGCACCGCGCCGAGCAGTTGGATTCCAACAAGACCGTCCTCGAGGAGGCCCTCGGGGCGAACCGCGAGGTCGGCGAGCTGGCCGTGCGCACCATCCTGGGCACCTTCCTCTTCCCGGGCGACATGGTCTATAAGCCCGTGCACGTGCTCTCGGGCGGCGAGAAGAGCCGGTTGGCCCTCGTCAAAATCCTGCTCGAGGCCCCGAACTGCCTGTTCTTGGACGAGCCCACCACCCACCTCGACATGGCCTCGGTGGAGGCCCTGGCGGGGGCGTTGAACGAGTTCGAGGGCACCGTCTGCCTCATCAGCCACGACATCTACTTCGTCAACCGCCTGGCGACGCACGTGGTGCACGTGGACGGCGGCAAGGTCACGCTCTATCCGGGCAACTACGAGTACTTCGAGCACCGCCAGGCCCAGATGGCCGCCGAGGGGAAGAACGCCTACGTGCCGCCGAAGGTCGAGGTCATCCCGGAGGCCGCCAAGGGGCCGACGCGCGTAGACCTCAAGCGCCAGGCCAAAGAGAAGGAGCGCCTCGAGCGCGAGATTTTAGACTTGGAGATCCGGCTGGAAGAGCTGGCCCATCAGTTGGCCGACCCGGCCATGTACGCGGACTTCGCCAAGGTCCAGTCCGTCGGCAACGACATGGAGACGGTCCAGAACCAGCTGGCCGAGAAGACGGACCGCCTCAACCGGCTGACTACTTCGTAAGCTCCGCGACGAGTTTCTTCACGCCGTCGGGGGCGCTGGCCTTGATGACTTTCAGCGCCGAAGCCGGGGTCTTGCCGATCTCCACTTCCTCGCCCTTGACGGGTTTGCGGGTCGACCAGACGAGCTTCCCCGCCTTGTCGTAAAGCTTCGCTTCATAGACCCAGAGCGGCGCCCACCGGGCCTTGGCGGCGGCCTTGGCCACCCCCGCCGCCGCGGCGGTGGGCGCCCATGCCGTCACGCCCGACCCGATCACGTCGCCGAACGAGGCGTTGACGTAGAGCCACCCGTCCCCGCCGACCTCATCGAGGAATTCGAACGCCGACTTGTTGTTCGCGTCCCGGTAGATTTCGTCGGCGGGATGCCCGCACAGGGAACGGGTCTCCCAGGTGGCGGGGCTGCCGTCCTTGCTGCCCCCGGCGGCCAACGCGCCCTTCCGGTTCGCCAGGGTGTCCGCGTTCTGGGCCTTCGCCTTCGCCTGCATCCCCGCTCCGGCTTGCCCGGCGGACCCCGCGAAGGCTTTGCGCATCTGCTCGCGCTGCTCCGGCGTCAGAGCGGGGTTGTTCATCGCGGCGGCCATGGCGGCGTTCATCCCGGCGTTGGCGCCCAAATCGGCTCCCTGTCCCATGGCGGCGGCGCTGGCGTCGAGCTTGCCGCCCATCTCTTTTTCTTCGCGGTCCATGCGGGCTTGGGCGGCGGCCTTGGTCTCCGAAGAGGGGATGAAGCCCACGCCGGCCTCGGAGAGCTCGGCTTCCAGCGCCTCGGCGCTGGCGTCGAGGGCGTCCGCGATCTTCACTTTCGGGGCCCCCTTCTCCTCAAAGCCGAGGGTGGCGGTCTGCTCCCCGTTGACCGCGCAGAGGACGAGCTTCTTGAACTTCTTGACCTTCGCGGCTGCGTGGGCGGGCGAGACGGCGAGGACGACGGACAAAAGCAAGAGGGACGTTCTCATGGGGCCTCCGGGGGCCGAACTCGCGAGTATAACCGCGGGAGCGTTTGGCGCAAGGGGGGCCTTCAACAACCTGGGCCCTCGGACCCAGGCCGCGCGGTGCCCAAAGAATGTGGCGCGCCCGCGCCCGCGGGGCCATGCTCCGGTTAGGGAGGGCGCATCCCTTCCGGAGGTGGCCAAGAGAGGCAAGCCATGACCACCACCCACGCACGTCGGACCCTGGCCGCGCTGAGCGCGGCCTTGTTCGTCTCGAGCGCTTCGGCCCAGCAGTTCGCGGCTCCGCGGGAAGTCCTCCGGCAGTTCCGGGGCGAGCGCGGCGAGGCCCCCGCCTTCGGGGGCGGTCGGGACCACCGCGGAGGGCCGCGGTTCGACTTCTCGAACGGCTGGCGCGGCGAGCAGGTCCGGACGTTGGCCCACGACCTCCAAGACCGCTCCCGCGCGATGCGCGAGCGCTACCGCGAGGAGAAGCCCGGCAACTTCTTTAAGCAGCTCATCTGGGCCGCGGCCTATAACTCGCTCCAGAACCTCGAAGGGTCGGCGGCCCGCTTTCACCGCTCGGTCGAGTCCCGCTGGCAGGACCCCGAGGACACCTGGGAGGACTACCAGGCCCTGGTGGCGGCCTTTAACGACGCGGCGCAGACGGTGCCGAACGCCTACCACGCCGACCGCATCGAGGGGAACTGGCGGGAGACCGTCGCGGCGATGCACTGGCTTGACCAGGCGTATCGCCACCGCCGGCCCCCGCAGGGCGGCGGGCACGGGCGCCAGACCGGGGCCGCGGGCTGGGCGTACGAGGCCGAGCAGGCGGCCCGGCAGGCGTACGACGCGGCGGTGCGCACCCCCTCGCGCGGCGACATGTGGGAGCGGGACGCTATTAAGGAACTGGCCGAACTGGCCCAGAAGGCGGCGTCCGTGCGCGAGATGATCGAGCGGCGTTCGGCGCCCCGGGACGTGTCCTGGGAGGTCCGCCGCCTCGAGAGCCAGGTGGACGACGCCGAGCGCGCGGTAAAGTGGGCCGACAGCCTGCGGCACGTCCAAGACGAGCTGCGGCGGGTGTCGGGGGCGGTGGCGGGGCTCAAGGCGGCGGTGGAGCAGGCGGAGCGGGGCGGCCAGTGGGCGGATGACGGACGGCGCGACGACGACTGGAGACGCTACCCCCGGCGCTGACATCCCGAAGCTCGCGCAGGACGACGGCCCCCGCCTCCCTGAGGCGGGGGCCGTTCCACGCTGGAACGCCGTGTTCCGCGGCATCCGAGACCCGCTCGGAAAAATTTTCCGGGCCGCGCGCGCCGCCGGCTCCCCACCCGGGCGACTTTCCCGGCTCCTCCGTCGATAGAACCTGGACGCTTCGTTGCGCCTTCCCAGGGTGACAGATGATGGGGGGAACATGATTTCAAATGGATGGCTCCTCGCCTTAGCGCTGTGCGCCGGCCTGAGTGCGGGCGCGTCGGCCGAGGGCGGAAAGACCGAGGTGGGCGCGACGGCCTGCGCCAACTGCCACGCCGAGAAGGTGGAGGCCTATAAGCGCAGCCCGCACGGGCGCTCGCTCGCGGCCGCCAAGGACGTCCCCTTCGAGAAGAGTTGCGAGACCTGCCACGGACCGGGCAGCGCGCACGCCGAAGCCGGCGACGTGACGGCCATCGTGAACCCCAAGAAGGCCAAAGACGGCTCCGCGGCCTGTACGAGCTGCCACGCCGGCGAGAAAAGCCGGATGTTCTGGGCCGGCAGCGTGCACGAGAAGAACGGCTGCGCGTCCTGCCACTCGGTGCACGGCGGGGAGAAGAGGCTCCTCGCGAAGCGCTCCGAGCTCGAGACCTGCACGTCGTGCCACTCCGACGTGAAGGCCTCCCTCATGAAGCGTTCGACGCACCCGCTGCGCGACTCCTTCCGCAAAGGGAGCGAAGGGAAGATGGCCTGCTCCGGCTGCCACAACCCGCACGGCTCGCAGACGGAGAAGCTGATGGCCGGCCGGTCCATCAACGACACCTGCTACACCTGCCACACCGAGAAGAAGACGCCGATGCTCTGGGAGCACGGGCCGGTCAAGGAAGACTGCATGACCTGCCATACGCCCCACGGCTCCACCAACGACAAGCTGCTCACGACGCGGCCGCCGCGCCTGTGCCAGTCCTGCCACATGCAGGGGCGGCACCAGAGCGGCACGCTGGGCCAGAACTCCGTCTACGCCGTCGGAAAGGCCTGTCTGAACTGCCACCCGATGGTGCACGGCTCAAACCATCCGTCGGGCACGGTCCTGCAAAGGTAGCGCGGTGCCGCAAGGAGACCCTATGAACAGCAAAGGCAAGATTCGGTCGGGCCTGGCTTTCCTGATGGCGCTGCTGCTGCCGGGCGCCTCGGCGGCGCGCGCCGTCGAGCTCTCGACGCAGCTAGGAGCGCGCGTCGTGAGCGTCGCCGGTTCCGACGAGAAATTCAACGAATACCGGGACATCCGCGACTTCCCCGTCGTCGACGACTTGAGCGTCCGGACGGGCGGGGAGACCTACTACCTGGAGTTCGAGGCGCGCGACGCCGTCAGCAAGAGCGGGCGCTACACGCTCGAGGGCGGGCGTCCGGGGAAGTTCAAATGGGGGGCGTCCTTCGACCGCACCCCGCACAATTTCTCCCGGGGGCGCTACATCCATAGCGGCATCGGCACGGACAGCCTGGGCATCGGGCCGAGCCTACAGGCCGCGATGGAGGCCAACGAGCAGACCCGCAACGAGCGCGACGCCGTCGTGGGCACCTCGACCGTGGACCAGACCGGTGAGGACGCCACTCAGCAGGGCATCATGCGCAACCTGCTCGGGGACACCGGCGAGACGGTGTTCTCGTTGGAGCGCCGAAAGGCGGCGGCGGCGCTGCAATACGACGTGACGCGCAACGTCAGGACTTGGCTGAAAGCCTCCCAGGAGCGGCGGGACGGCATCCGCCAGTTGGGGACCGGTTCCTACGAGCGCTACGCCCAGGGCGCGACGAACCCGGCCGCGGCCGCGGCGCCGACCCACACCGAGGACCAGTTCGTGGTCCACGGGCACGCCGTGGCCGAGCCCATCGCCTATCGGACGACGACCCTCAACGTCGGTGCGGGCTACTATGACCGCAAATACTCCGGCGACTTCGAGTACACGCTGACGGACTTCAAGGACGATTACGACTCGCTGACCTGGGCGAACCCGTTTAGGGCCACCGACGCGGCGGCGAGCAGCGCGACCGACGCGCCCAACAACGCCTATAACCGGGCGCGCTTCACCCGGGGCCGCCTGGCCCTGCCCCCGAGCAACCGCTCGCACGACCTGGCGGCGTCGGGGACGGTGGAGCTGCCGCTCGAGGGACGCCTGAGCGCGGCGTTCGGGCTTGGGGTGGTCACGCAGGACGCGGACCTGCTCCCCATCACGGCCAACTCGGCCATCGCGGGCGCGGGGGGCGGCGGGGGTCCGGCGGACGTCGCGTCGGTCACCGCGCTGCCGACGCGCCGCTTCGACGGGAAGGTCCGGACGCTGTCCTCGAGCCTCGCGCTGACGCTCAAGCCGCTGGAGCATCTGGCGACGAAGCTCAAATACCGCAACTACGACTACGACAACCTGTCGCCGGTCGTCGCCTTCACGGGCTACTCGGCCTTCGGGGAGTCCTACTGGCGCACGGTCAAGAACGACAAGAACGAGGCGGTCCGCAACGTCGTCGTCTCCTACAACCGCCAGACGGCGGAGCTCGGCGCGGAGTACGAGCTGTCCGGGCCGCTGTCCGTCGGCGCGGAGACATTCTGGGACCGCTGGTCGTACCGGAACAACCGGGTCGGGGCGACTGACGAGGTCGGCCTCGGCGCCTCGGCCGAACTGGACCTGACCCGCCTCCTCAAGGCGCACGGCAAGTATCGCTGGTCCCACCGCTCCGTGGAGAACTACCTGCCGGGGAACCAGGCGGGCAACCCCGAGGCGTACGGGCTGGCGAACTTCAACTGGGCCGACCGGGTGCGCAACCGCTTCGACGCGGGGGTGCGCGCCGAGATGACCGACACCGTGTCCTTGGGCCTCTCGGGCCTCTACCAGGACGACGCCCTGGGCCGCGACCAGCGCTTCGGCTACAAAGGGATGGAGGTCAAGGGAGTCACCTTGGACCTCTCGGCGGCTCCGTCGGAAGCCCTCGAGCTGTCGCTGACGCTGGGCAAGGAGGAGCGGGTCGGACGGATCCAGAACGGCGCCAAGGACGACAAGTTCAACGACACCTCGACCTCGTTCGATGACACGTGGGCGGGGGACAGCTTCAGCCCGCTCAACTACTGGAACACCGAGATCAAGGACAAGACGGACACGGTGGCCCTCGACGCGACCTGGCGGCCGGGCGAGAAGTGGGAGTTCGGCGGCGGCTACTCGTTCTCGTACGGCCGCACGAGCTACATCACGACGAACCCGAACTCGGCCGAGGCGCGGGCGGCCGGGGACGCCAACGGCGTCCAGCTCTTGAACGCCCTGGCCAAGGACTGGCCCTCGGTGACGAGCCGTCTCCACGAGCTGCGGGTCGGGGGGGCGTACAAGTTCACCAAGGACGTCACGTTCGGGCTCGACTACGCCTTCGCGAACTACATGCTCAGCGACTTCGCCAACGTCGGAGAGTACCTGGCGGGGACGACCGGCAACGAGAACAGCACGCGGTTCGTGCTGACCGGGGCCAGCAAGTACGGCTACACCGCCCACGTGGTCGGCGCGAAGGTGAGACTGCGCTTCTAGGGGGGAGGTTTCCTCTCCGCCCCAGGAGCCCCCTGACCCCCGTCAGGGGGCTCCGCCTTTAGGGCCCGGCCTGGTAGTCCTTGAGCTTGTTGTAGAGCGTCTTCACGTCGACGCCGAGGACGCGGGCGGCCTGCGTGCGGTTGCCGCCCTGCTCCGCGAGGACCTTGAGGATGTGGGCTTTCTCAAGCTCCGCCAGCGACCGAGAGGGGGAGGGGGCGTCGTCGCCGCTCACCGCCGCCCGGACGGCCTCCTCCAGGCGGCGGGCGGTGTCCTTGCGGCGCTTCTCGGCCGCGGCTTGGCGGCAGGACTCGGCGTAGGCGCGGTCCACGAGGGCCTTGAGTTCCGGGAGGCCGTAGGGCTTCGCGAGGTAGTCGAAGGCTCCCAGCTTCATGGTCTTGACCGCGGTCTCCACCGAGGCGTTCCCGGTCAGCATCACGACCGGCAGCCGGGGCCGGGCGGCCTTGAGCTCGGAAAGGATGTCGACGCCGCTGGGGCCCGGCAGGGCGATGTCCAAGAGGACGACGTCGACCCGCTCCCGAGCCAGGACGGCCAGCGCGCCGTCGTGCTCGTGCGCGACGTGGGCCGCGTAGCCGTCCCGCTCGAACTCCTTGCGCAGGAAGCGGCAGAGCTTCTCCTCGTCGTCGACGATGAGGACGGCGGCCTTGGGGTCCCCCATCACGCCTCCGCCCGCGCGGCGGGCAGCTCGACGCTGAACTCGGCGCCGGCTCCGGGCGCCCGGGCGGCGGTGATCGTCCCTTCGTGGGACTCGACGATGCGGCGGCAGATGGCCAGCCCCAGGCCCGTCCCTTTGCCGGGCCGCTTGGTCGTATAGAAGGGCTCGAAGACCCGTTCGAAGCTGTCGGGGGGGACCCCGGGCCCCTCGTCGACGACTCGCGCCAGGACGCGGCCGCCGTGCCCCTGGGAGAGGACGCGGATGCGTCCCCCGGGGGGAGTGGAATCCATGGCGTTCATGAGGAGGTTGACGAAGACCTGGTGGAGCTGGTCCCGGTCGCCGAAGACGGGGGGGAGGTCCTCGTCGAGCGAGAGCTCGACCGCGTCCGCGGCGCCCCCCGGCCGCAGCCCGGCCAGCGGCAGGGCGGCACGGATGACCTCGTTGAGCTGGACCGGGGCGCGCGAGGGCTCCCGGCGCCGGGCGAAGTCAAGGAGGCCGGACGTGATCTTCTTGCAGCGGCCGATCTCCTCCTCGATGGCGGCCAGGTATTCGGGGAAGTCGGCGAGCTCCGGCACGCGGCGCAGGTCCGCGGAGGCCGCGCGGGCGCTCAGGGACTGGCAGCAGACCCCCATGGTGCTCAGCGGGTTGTTGATCTCGTGCGCGACGCCGCTGGCGAGCTCGCCGATGGCGGCGAGCTTCCCGGCGCGGACGAGGTCGGATTGGGAACGCTTGAGGTCGCCGGTCATCTTCCCGAAGGCCTCCGAGAGGCGCCCGATCTCGTCGCGGCCGGCGTCCGCGGCGGGGACGTCGAAGTTCCCCCGGCCGACCTCTTCGGTGAAACGGATCAGCCTCTCGATGCGGGCGGAGAACTGCGCCGTCAGCCAGTACGCGGCGCCCAGCCCGGCCAACAGCACCAGCCCGGCGGCCCCGCCCCAGCCGACGACGAGCGCGACGATGCGGCCCCGCACCCGCGACTCGCGCATGCCGACGTGGACGCTGCCCAGGCGCCCGTCCAAGATGGGGACGGAGACGTCCTGGATGCGCCCCTCCTCGGGGGTCTCGATCAGGCGCATGTCGCGGCCCGGGGCGGGAGGGTGGGCCGCGGAGAGCGCGCGGGGGAAGCCGTTCGGGAAGGAGTCCGCGCGGATGCGCCCTCCCGGGTCGCGCACGTAGGCGTAGGAGACGTCGGGGTTGCGCGCGACGGTGTCGCGCAGGAACCGGTGCAGGGCGAACTCGTCGCCGGTGAGCAGCATCCGCTCGCCCGCGTCGGCGACCAGGTCCCCGATGGCCGCGCCGCGATGGGTGAGCTCGCCGCGCAGCAGCTCGGCCAGGCCGTGGTGGATGTTGCCCATCGCGACGAGCCCCAGCGCTACGATCATCACGGTGGCCCCGGCCATCAGCTCGCCTCTGACGCTGCGGGGCACGAGGCGGCGGAGGGGGCTCACGACCCCGCCCGGGGGTGCACCTTCGCCCGGAGGCGGCGCACCTCCTCGTAGGCGCCGGCGTCCCCTTCCACGAACCGCTCGATGCCCATCTTCCGCAGGATGGCCAGGGCCGGCGGGTCGTCCTGGAGCACCAGCAGGGCCTCCTTGAGCAGCTTCTTCACGCCGGGGTCCAGGTTCGGATGGACGATGACCGGCGGGTTCCCGAACGGCGGCGAGCGCGCGATGACCCGCAGGCGGGCGCCGAGCGCCGGCGACTGCCGGGTCAGCTCGTCGTACACGAGGCTCGAGACGGCGGCTCCGTCGACGACCCCTTCGGCGACGGCGCGCACGGAGTTGTCGTGGCCCTTCGTGAAGAGGACCTTGCCGAAGAAGGTCTCGGTCGTCTTCCCGCGTTCGCGCGCGAGCGCGGCCGGGAAGACCATCCCGGAGGTGGACAGCGCGTCGGTCAGCGCGAACGAGCGCCCGCGCAGGTCGTCGAAGCCGCGGTAGGGGCTGTCGCGGCGGACGATGACCAGGGCTTGGTAGGACGTCGTGCCGCCGATGCGCGGGACGACGAGGATCTGCGCCCCGAAGTCGGCGTGGGCCTGCACGTAGGGCCCGCTGCAGACCAGGGCCGCGTCGACGCGCCGGTGCTCGACCAGGCTGACGACCTCGGAATACGTCTGGCGCTGGATCATCTCCACCGGACGGCCGAGGTCCTGGGCGACGTGGGCGAAGAGCTCGGAATACTGGGCGAAGGTGCGCTCCGGGGACTCCATCGGGGAGATGGCGATGCGCAGCGGCGCGGGGGCGGGGGTCCCGGGCTCCGCCGGCCCGGTGTCGGACAGGGAGACCTGGGGCGGGGGCTGGCCGCAGGCGGCCAGGACCAGCCCGGCGGCGGCGAGGCGGGCGAGGCGGCGCATGGCGTCTTTATCTACGGCAACGCTCCGGCCAAAGAAAAGGCCCCTCCCTTCCGGGAGGGGCCCTCTCGTGCGGGACAGGCTACTTCTTGACCGTGTTGCCCTGGCCCTTGCCGACCCAGTGGCCGGAGCTCAGCTTGCTCGCGGCGCGGCGGAAGGACCACGACTCGAGGTAGAACTTGCCCGAGCCGGTCGTGACGGTGAAGTCCTGCCGCGCGGCGTTGACGCGGTAGGGCCCGTTCTGGTTCGCCTGCAGGACCACCGGGTCGCGGCTCCAGAAGCTGCCGTCGTCTTTGCGGATGACGAAGGCGACCTCGAGGGTCTCGCCGGCGTACTGCTGGGCCCAGCGGTCCTCGACCACGAGCGTCAGGGTCCCGTTGATGTTCTCGATGCGGGCCGAGACGCCGTTGCCGTCCGGCGCGGTCAGGCGCTTGGCGCCCGGGGTCATCGTGACGTAGACGCGCTCCGGGTCCTGCAGGTCCGTCGTGGACTGGGCGGAGTACTGGTAGGCGCCCTCCTGGCTCTCGAGCCGCAGGTCGCGGCCGTCCAAGGAGAACGTGAACTCCTCGCGCTCCCAGGGCTGCAGCGTGCGGGGCCCGAAGCTGACCTCGATGCGGCGCGAGACCGTCCGGCCGGTGCGGTCCGAGTCCGGCACCCAGTAGTACGCCCCGTCGGAGGGGTTGTAGTAGAACTTCGCGTACTTCTGGACCTGCGGGCTGTCGAGGCGCAGGATGTAAGACTTGCCGGCGTCCTGCGGGCCGACCTTGACGACGCCGCGGTCGGCGGCGTATTCGGTGCCGTTGAACCAGTAGCCGACGTAGACCATGCCCTGGGTGGTGTAGGTCCGGTCGGCGTCGGCCAGCCGGTGGTCGCCCTTGGAGAGCGGCCCGCCGGGATAGTCGGGCTGGGGGTGGCGCACGCCGGGGGGCGGCGGGAGCGGCCGGTCCTGGCCGGGCGG
>SCTT01000163.1 GCA_004322435.1 bacterium | reverse complement strand
CCACGTCGTAATAGGCGTCCCACTCCCACTCCGGGTGTATTTGGTCGCGCCACAGGGCCTGGGCCCGTGAGAAGCAGGCCGGCAGCAGGGTCTCCTGTGCGACGAAAGCGCACAGCGCGACGACGATGCTGGCCCACACGAGCGGACGGAAGAACCGGCGCCCTTCGAAGCCCGAGGCCTGCACCGCCGTCAGCTCCCCGCTCGCGACGAAGGAGGCGACCGCGAAGAGGGTCGCGAGCAAGGTCGCCATCGGCACGATGCGCACCATCCAGTACGGCAGCTGGAGCGCCAGGTACTGCAGCACGGCCCAGGCCGGGGCGTGCCCGGTGGCGATGCGGCCCATCTTGTCGAAGAGGTCGCCCAGGAAAGCGAGCAGGCCGAACACGGCGAGGCCGAAGACGAAGGGGCCGAGGAAGGCCTTCCCGACGTATTTTGTGAAGATGCTCGGCCTCATCGCGAGAGCATCCGCCGCCACAGGGCGCCCGCGGCGGCCAGCGCGCCCAGGTTGGCGAGCCAAGGCGCGTACGCCGTGAAGTCGCCGCCGCGCCGGCCTAAGCCCATGCCGACCGCCAAGAGGCCGTAGTAGCCGAACAGGACCCCGAGGCTCAGCGCGAACCCGACCGCCTTCGCGCGGCGTTCGAGCGAGAGCCCCAGCGGGCAGGCGACGAGGAAGAGGGCCAGCGGCGCGAAGGCCCCCGCGCCGCGCAGCGCGGCCTCGGTCGAGTATTCGCGCCGGCGCTGCGCGGGGACGGCGGGGTCTCCCGCCCGCGTCCGGAGCTCGACGGTTGTGTATTCCTGGATCTCGGGCTCGCGCAGCGCGCGCCCCGAATCCGAGAACGGGATGAAGAGCTCGGAGCGCCGGAAGGCCGCGGTGGTGTGGCTCTGCGGGTCGTCGTTCGGCCAGGCGAGCTGGCCGTCGTTTAAGTCCAGGCGCAGCCCTTTGCGGCGGATGAGGAGCGCCTGCCCCGAGGGCGCGGCGATGCGCAGCCGCCGGTAGCCGCCCTGGCGCTTCACCAGGCGCACGCCGCGCAGGCGCCCGTCGTCGGGGTCCACCTCGTCCGAGAAGAACTCCCAGTCGCCCAGGCGGGTCAAAGAGCGCGGCTCGAAGTCGAGCCGGGAGACCTGCGCGACCGCGTCGGCGTAGGACTCCCGGAAGGCGTGGAAGCCCCAGGGGCTCGCCCAGTGGTTGACGAAGAAGAGCGCCGCGCTCAGGCACAGCGCGACCGCGAAGTAGGGCTTGAGGAGCTCCTTAAAGGAATAGCCGGACGCGCGCAGCGCCATCACCTCGCCCGACTCGGAGAGCTGGCCGAGGGTCAAGAGCAGCGCCACCAGGAAGGCCATCGGCAGCGCCAGGCTCAGGAAGTACGGGGCGAGCTTCGCGAAGCACAGGAAGATCCAGCTCACCGCGATGCCCTTCGTCACCGCGACGTTGAAGAGCCGCAGGAAATAGTTCATGAGCAGGACGGCCAGAAACGAGCTCAGGCACAGGGCGAAAGGCGAGAAATAGACGCCCAGGAGGTAGCGCGACAGGACGGGCACGGGCTATTATACGGTACATGAAGCTCGTCGTCGTGGAGTCCCCCGCCAAGGCCAAGAAGATCCGCGAGATGCTCGGCGACGAGTACCGGGTGGCCGCGTCGTTCGGGCACGTCCGCGACCTGCCTCCCAAGGGCGGTCTGGCCGTCGCCTTCAAGGACGGCACGGTCGTCCCCACCTACGAGCCCCTGGAGAAGTCCGAGCGCGCCGTGGCCGAGCTCAAGACCTTGGCCGCGAAGGCCACGGAAGTCCTGCTCGCCACCGACCCCGACCGCGAAGGCGAAGCCATCGCCTGGCACGTGAGCGCGCTCTTGGGCCCGCGGCCCTACAAGCGGGTCGTGTTCCACGCGGTCACCAAGGCCGAGGTGCAGAAGGCCGTCTCTTCGCCGCGCGACTTGGACGTGCGCCTCGTCGACGCCCAGCAGGCCCGGCGCGTGCTCGACCGCGTGGTCGGCTGGCTCGTGAGCCCGACCTTGCGCAAGGTCGGCAAGGACGCCAAGAGCGCCGGCCGCGTGCAGTCGGTGGCCCTGCGCCTGGTGGCCGAGCGCGAGAAGGAGATCGGGAAGTTCAAGGGCGTCGACTACTTCATCCTCTCGGCGGACCTCGAGCGCCCTGGTGCGCCGCCGCCTTTCACCGCGCGGCTGGTGTCCTGGAAGGGCGAGCCGCTCGGGCAGCGGCTCACGGACGCCGGGGTCGCGGCGAAGACCGTCGACTGGTGCAAGAGACAGGCCTGGGAGGTGCTTTCCTGCGACCGGCGCGAGGCGGCGCGCAACCCGCCGCCGCCCTTCACGACAGCCACCGTCCAGCAGGCGGCCTCGGTGCGCCTCAAGATGAATCCCGACGTCACGATGAAGCTTCTGCAGGGCCTCTTCGACGACGGCAAGATCACCTACCACCGCACCGACTCGACGGCTCTCGCCCCCGAGGCCGTCACCGCGGCCCGCTCGGTCATCGCGCGCGACTTTCCGCCGGCCTTCCTGCCCAAGGGCCCGGTCGTCCACGCGACCAAGTCCGCCAACGCGCAGGAGGCCCACGAGGCCATCCGGCCGACCGCCCCCGAGAAAGGCGCCGACCTGCTGGGCGACGGCGAAGCCGGCCGGCTCTACAAGCTGGTCTGGCAGCGCTTCATCGCCTGCCAGATGGCGCCCGGCCGCGACCAGCTGACGACGTTGGACGTCGCCTGCGCCCCCGGCGCTTGGAAGAAGGCCGACGGGACCTTGGTGCCGATGGGGGTGTTCCAGGCCAAGGGCAAGGTCACGCTCTTCGACGGCTGGCGGGCCGTCGCCGGCGAGGACGCCACCGAGGAGGCCAAGGCCCCGAAGAAGGAGTCCGACGAAGAGGACGACTCGGCCGAGCTTCCGATGCTGATGCCGGGAGACGCCTTGACGCTCAAGGGCCTCGCCAGCGCCTCCCGGGCCACGAAGCCCCCCCCGCGCTACACCCAAGCCTCGCTCATCAAGAAGCTCGAGCACGACGGCATCGGCCGCCCTTCCACGTACGCCGCCATCCTCCGCACGGTGCTCGCGCGGGGCTACGTCGTCGAGGAGAAGCGCAAGCTCAAGGCCACCGAGCTCGGCATCAAGGTCACCGACTTCTTGGTGCGCAACTTCACCGGCAACTTCGTGGACCTGGGCTACACCAAGCGCCTCGAAGAAGACCTCGACCGCATCGCCCGCGGCGAGGCCGACTGGCAGAAGGTGGTCACCGAGGCCTCCTTCGCCGTCTTGGCGCTGGCCAAGAAGGCCGGGCTGTGGGGGAACCCCCTGGCCGAGGCGCCTAAAGTCCCTCCGGCGCCGTAACATCCGCGACTTGACGCGTTCAAGGCCCCCGGGTAAACTTCAGCGCGGTCGCCGAGCCGCGTTTCGGACCCGTATTTCTAATTGGCGACACCCCTCCGCCGGCATGCGCTGTTCTTGGCCGCCGCGTTCGCGCTCGTACGCGCGCCCGCGTACGGCCAATGGTCGCGTCCCTACGACCCCGACTTCCCGGAGGAACCCGCCTCCGAGGCCCCCGCCGCCCAGCCTGGCGCGCCCGCCGGGGAAGGGACGACGGCCACCCCCGCCGCGGCCTCCTCCGCGGGGCCGTTTTTGCTGCTCGAGCGGCCCGACGCCCTCAAGCCGCTGGGCGGGGCCGACGCCTCCACCCGGCCGGCCCGGGACTTCTCCGAGGTCCTCCAGGAGCTCAAGGGGCTCTCGGTCGACCAGCAGCGCTGGAACCGCGTCCGCGAGAAGGTCGATTCCGGGAAGCTCACGGAGGCCGACGAGTTCGGCCCGCCCCCCCCTACCCCGTCGGGCCTCGAGGACAACTACATCATCGCCGGGTCCTCCGAGCCGCCCAAGCCCCCGACCCCCGAAGTCGAGCTGCCGACCTACGGCACCAGCCTCTCGATCACCGGCCGCAAGACCATCGGCTTCAGCTTCTCCGAGAAGCGCTATTTGAACGAGCAGAAGACGGCCGGGCGCCCGGCCAGCTCCAACCTCATCGACATCGAGCAGCAGCTGCAGCTGCGCATGCAGGGCAAGGTCGGCCCCAAGATCACCGTCAACGTCGACTACGACGACACCAAGCTCAACAAGCAGGACATCTCGGTCGTCTACCAGGGCGACCCCAACGAGGTCGTCCAGAACGCCTCCTTCGGCGACATCGACCTGAGCCTGCCCTCCACCGAGTTCGTCAGCTACAACAAGCAGCTCTTCGGCATCCGGGTCGACCTCAAGTACAAGCGCCTGAACGCCATCTTCATCGGCTCGCGCACCAAAGGCCAGACCAAGGCCAAGCAGTTCAAGGGCAACACCCAGCTGATCACGCAGGACATCCTGGACATCAACTACATCCGGCGGCGCTACTACGACCTCTCCTTCGGCGACGCCCGCCGCCTGCCGCTGCAGCCCGGCTCCGAGAGCGTCTTCCTCTCCCGCCAGGCGGCGGGGCAGACGAACATCAACGAGGTCTCGCGCACGGCCGACGACCTCTCGGTGGTGACCTCGACCTTCACCGGGAACTTCGTCGAGCTCTCCCGCGGCGTCGACTACACCATCGACTATGTGAAGGGCATCCTGACCTTCCGGAACACCCTCGACGCCAACGCGGTCGTCGCGGTGAACTTCGTGGACGCGTCGGCGCGCACGATCGCCATCCAGTCGTCGACGGACTCGAGCCGCCCGGCCGCCGGCACCGGGCGCATCAAGCTCGTCAAGACCTTCGGGGACGTCCAGATCGCGACCACCACGGAGTCAGGCTACCAGCGGGAGCTCAAGACCTTCTACAGCCTGGGCCGCAGCCAGGTGCTCCGGGACGACGGGCGCGGCAACTTCTTCCTGCGGGTCCTCGACCAGAACCGCAACAACGTCGGGGCCGCCCTGAACCCGCGCCAGACCTACCCGGAGACCATCGAGGTCGACTTCGAGAACGGCGTCTTCCAGCTCAAACAGCCGTTCGGCACCGTCATCGGGACCAACACCTCGCCGACCCCCGACCCCGAAATCTACGCGCCGACGGGCCTCAACAAGCGCCTGATCCAGGCCGAGTTCCGCTTCCGCCTGCGCACGTTCTTCCTCGAACCCAACCTGGTGCTGCAGTCGGAGGTCGTGCTCGCCGACGGCGTGCGTCTGACGCGCAACGTGGACTACTTCATCGACTACGAGTCCGGCTTCCTCACCTTCTTCAACGACGACCGCATCAAGACCGATTCCACCGTGGACGTCACCTACGAGGTGGCCCCGTTCGCCGGCAACGCGACCGAGAGCCTGCTCGGCGGGCGGGTCGGCTACGAGCTTTGGAAGGACAAGTGGAAGATCGGGTCGACCTTGCTCTACCAGACCGGAGCCAAGACGCCGTCGGTGCCGTCCATCAACGAGCTCGCCAAGAGCCTGCTCGTCTACGAAGCCGACACCCAGTTCACGAACATCCGCCTGGCCTCCTGGCTGACCGCCACCTTCGGGGCCGAGCTCGCGCAGAGCCGCTCGAACCCGAACCTCTCCAAGCGCGCCCTCGTGGAGAACATGGAAGGCGTGCGGCAGGACGACGCGGCGTCGCTGACGGACTCGTTCTGGCAGCCGAGCCAGAACCCCGCGGCCGCCGCCCCAGGCAACACCTCCGACCCGGCCGGGTTCACCATCACCAGCTTCGACGAGCAGGCGCTCGTGATCAACCCGAACGCCCCCGCCAAACCGGGCGAGACCCAGAGGGTGCTCAAGTTCGACTACAACTTCGCCAACGCGCAGTCGACCGCGGTGACGTTCGTCTACAGCTTCTCCCCGACCGGACTCGACTTCACCCAGAAGACGGTCCTCGAGCTGTCGATGGCCCAGGACGGCCAGTCGGACAACGAGCTGTGCGTCGCGCTGGGCGGCTTCGACGAGGACGCCGACGGCGACGCGGGGACGAACGCGCAGAACCTGAACCTCCCCGACACCGAGGACGTGGGCAAGGACGGCGTCCCGAACACGCGCGACGAGGGAGAAGGCGACGGCATCCTGCAGCCCAACGAGGACATCGGCTGGCTCTACGACCCGGCGGGGAAGTCGACGCGGCGCATCGGCGCGGGCAACGGGCGCATCGACTCCGAGGACTTGAACCGCAACGGCCGGCTCGATTCCCAGGACCTCTCCGGCGACGCCTTCGGCTTCTGCGGAAGCGCCGCGGCGAAGGACTCCATCCGGGACGTGACCGCCGCCGGCAGCCCGCTGCTCGTCAACGGCAAGATGAACTTCACCACCTCCCAGTACCATACCCTGCAGGTGTCGCTGGCCAGCTTCACCGCCGACTCCTCCCGCTGGCTGGCCGTCAAGCAGGTCCGCGTGACCATCCGCAAGCCGGCCGGCGGCGGCGACAACGACAACATCTTCAAGCTCGGCCGCCTGTCCGTCACCGGAAGCACCTGGCAGCGCGGCCAGCCCGGGGACCCCTCCACCTCCGGCATCAAGACCGTCGCCCAGGAGGCGCTGACCGTCACCCCGGTCAACAACGTCGACAACGCCGAATACAAGGGCCGGGCCATCCAGACGGCGGGCGGCGACGCCTCCGAGGTCTTCAACGACCTCTACGGCTCCGTCGCCGAGCTCCAACGCCAGTCCAACTCCTCGAACGTCTCCGAGCAGGCCCTCCAGCTCGCCTGGACCGGCCTGGGGGCCGGGACGACCGTGTTCACCCGCCGCGTGTTCTCGCGCGCCATCGACGTCAGCCAACACCGCGCCTTCAACTTCCTGGTCTTCGGCAACGCCAACGACAACACCGGCTGCGGCGCCCCCCCGGACGTCACCGGCGAGAAGAAGCTCTTCCTGCGCGCCGGCTCCGACAAGGACTTCTTCGAGGTCCAGGTGCCGCTCACGTTCTGCGGCTGGAGGAAGGTCTCCATCGAGCAGCGGGACCGCAACGGGGACCAGCTGCCGGACGCCTGGGTCGTCGGCGGGGGCCCGGCCGGGTCGGTCGCCGTCTCCTCGGGCAACCCGAACCTGCAGCAGGTCGGGACATTGGTCGCCGGCGTCTATTCGTCGAGCGCGACCAAAACGAGCGGCGCGCTCTACATCAACGAGTTCTACGTGGACGGCCCCATCACCCGCGTCGGCACCGCCGAGAAGCTCGAGGCCCAGTTCACCGTCCCCGGCTGGGCGAACTTCGGCGGCAAGTACCGCTTCGTGGACCGCAACTACCAGACGCCGACGACCGTCGTCTCCAACCAGGACAACCTGTCC
>SCTT01000162.1 GCA_004322435.1 bacterium | reverse complement strand
GTCCTCGAGCTCGGCCGCGCGCTCCGCGGAGGCCAGCTTCGCGGCGCGCTCCTCGTTGACCCGGCGCTGGAGCTCGAGGACGCGCGCCTCCCAGGCGCGGTCCGCCTCGCCGCGGTCGTCGATCTGCCGGCGCACCTGGGCGGCCTGCTCCGCGAGGGCGGCCAGCAGGCCGTCGCGCTCGCCGCTCAGGGCGGCGGCCCGGCCCTCGCGGTCCTTGACGTCGGCTTGCGAGAGGGCGAGCTGGGCCTCGAGGGCGCGCAGGCCCTGTTCGAAGGCGGCGGCGCGCTGGCGTTCGGCCTCGACCTTCGCCCGTTCGGCCTCGACCTGGCGGTGGGCCTCCATCAGGCCCTCGCCCAAGGAGCGCTCCACCTCGCGGCGCTCGAGCGAATACGAGCGCAGCTGCTCGGTCCGGGACTTGAGGGCGGCCATCAGGTCGCGCTTCTCCGTCTCGAGCTCCTGGAGCATCTGGTCCTTGGCCTTCTGCGGCTGGGCCAGGATGGCGTGGACCTTCTCGGAGAGGGAGTGCAGGAGCTCGAGGGAGTCGCTCGCCGCGCCCTGGCGGTCGGCCAGGGCCGCCACCGAGCGTTCGAGGCCCGCGACCTGCTCGTTGAAGAGGGCCTGGAGGGCGGCGCGCTCCTTGGCCAGCTCGGAGCGCGACCGGGTGCGCTCCTCCTCGAGGGCGTCCTCGAGCGCGGCGCGCTCGCGGGCCATCGCTTCGAGCCGGGATTCGTGGGCTTTGAGCTCTTCGGCGAGCCGCCGGTCCATGCCGGCCAGGCGCTCGACGAGCTGCTCGCCGAGGCGGGCGGCGTGGGCGCGGAGCTCGTCGCGCAGGCCCCGCTCCTCGTCTTCGCGGCGCTTGGTGGAGAGGGGCAGGTCGTCGCGCAGGGCGGAGACCTCGCGGGAGAGCGCCTTCTGGGAGGCGGCCTCCTCCTCGAGGCGGTGGAATCCGGCGCCGAGGGCGCGGACGTCCTCGCGCAGGGCCCCCATCGAATCGGTGAAGGCGCGCACCTCGGGGATGAGCTGGGCGCGGGCGTCTTCCTGGCGGGAGAAGGCGTCCTTGAGGAGGTCGGCCCACGTCTTGTGCATGTCGTCGAGGCGCCGCTCGAGGGCCTCGACGCGCCCTTTGTGGGCGGAGTTCTCGTCGGAGAGGTCGCGCGTCGCCTTCTCGGACCGGAGCTGCTCGCCGATCTTCTTGAGCTGGCCCTCGACCTCGCCGCGCAGCGCCTCCTGCTGCTTCATCATCGATTCGGAGGCCAAAGCGCGCTCGCGCTCCTTGATGAGCTCGCGCTCGATGACCTCCATGCGCTGGCGCATGTACTCGAGGAGCGGGCTCTCCTCCTTCTTGATGAGCGCCGCCGGCGGCGGCGCCGGAGGGCGCGGCCGGTCGGGGCGCGGCGGGACGGGGCGGCCGCCGCCCGACCCCGGGGGCGGTTCCGGCGGCTCAGCGCTCACGGAACCTCCGGGAGTGCTTGGACGGCAAAGTCCAGGTCAGGCCCACGCGGTGGGTGTTCCCGAGGATGCCCATCGGCATGAACGCGTAGTCGACCGAGAAGTCGGCAAGCTTGACGCCGAAGCCGGCCGTGACGCCGCGGACGCCGTCCAGGCCCGAGAACAGGGTCCGGCTGTTGAAGCCGACGCGCAGCAGGGCCTTCGCCCGGTGGGAGGTCTCGATGGCGAACTCGCCGCCCACGGCCATGTACGGGGCCGCCGAGACGGGCAGGAAGCCCTCGACGGCCAGGCTCAGGAAGGGGCGAGGGTTGATCGAGGCGCCGAGCTTGCCGCGGAAGGGCAGAGTGTCGCGGACCTTGTCGAACTTCTGCCCGCGGCCCAGGTTCTGCACGACGGCGCTGAAGTTGAACGGCATGAAGGTGTCGGTGTAGTGCGCCTGCATCCCGATGTCGCCCGCCCAGCCGCTGGCGTGGGCGACGAGGTCCGAGTGCAGGTAGCGCATCGTCACGCCCATCGTGATGTCGCGCTCGGCGTCGGTGAGGTCCCCGATGCTCTGTCCCCACCCGACCTCGTAGACGTAGCTGCGCGGGCGGAAGTTCCCGATGCGGTTGCCGTTCAAGTCGGTGTTGTCGATGTCTCCGGCGTCCATGTAGCGCACGGCCCCGGCCAGGACCGAGGTCTCGTTGATCCGCTGGGCGTAGCTCAAGTACTGGAAGCGGATGTCGGAAAGATACTCGTTGTGCATCGCGCCCAGCGAGGAGCGTGGGACCATCGCGAGGCCGGCGGGGTTCCAGAACATGGCATAGGCGTCGTTGGTGAGAGCCGAGTAGGCGCCGCCCATCGCCATGCCGCGCGCGTCGACGTCGAGGTTCAGGAACTCGGAGCCGGCGGTGCCCACGGCATGGTCGGAGAAGTCCCCCCCCGACGCGCGGGCCGCGGGCGCCAAGGCGAGCGCGAGGGCCAGCGCACCCGCGAGCGCGCGGCCGAAGGGCTTCACCGGACCACCGCCAGCTTCAGGATCTTCTTCTCGCCGCCCGATTCGATGACGGCCAGGTAGAGGCCGCTGGCGACGGGCCGACCGACCTTGTTCTGGGCGCGCCAGGTGACGATGCCGGATGCGTTGGCGCCCTGGTCGAAGACCTCCTCGCCGTGCAGGGTGAACACGCGCACGTGGGAGGCGGCGGGGAGGTGGTCGAAGGTGAAGAAGCCCTGGGCGCTCGTGTAGAGCGGGTTGGGGAAGACGCGGGCCGTGGCGACCGCCGTGCCCGCGGCCAACTGCTGCAGCTGGAAGTCCGAGAAGTGGTTCACGCGGCCGTAGATGACGTTCGCGGCCGTGTCGACCCGGCTCTCCATCGGCACGCAGGAGTTTGACGCGGGGTCGTAGCGGACGATGGCGACGGTGGCCAAAGACCCCAGGCCGGCCTCGCCGGGGATATACTGGAGGCCGACTTCCAAGGGGAGGCGGGGCTGGACGGCGGGGAGGTCCGTGATGCTGAAGCCCGCGACCGCTGCGCCGCAGCCCGTGCCCGTCGCGTGCAGGTCCGCGACGGCGCGCGAGGTCACGAAGATGCGGGTGTCCTGCTCGAACGTGCCGGCCGGGATGCGGATCTCGAAGCGGCGCCCGGACCCCAGCGTCCCGGCCAGGCTGGAGGTGATGGTCGACGGCGCGAGCAAGGCCAGCGAGCCGGCCGGGCCGCCGCCGTTGTCGGTGAAGGCCTGCGTGGAGGCGGCGGAAGTCTCCTGGCCGAAGGCGTTCCGGGCGGTGATGCGGAAGGTGTAGGTCTTGCCGGTGATCAGGCTCCCGATGTTGGTGCTCGACGTCGTGTAGGCCGCCGAGAAGGCGATGTGCGTCGAGAAGTCGGTGACGAAGTTGTCGCTCGAGTAGAGCACCTGGTACGGGGTGGCCCCGGGGTTGTCGTTGGAATCCCACGCCAGCGCGACCCCCGAGGGGTCGGCCGCGACGATGCGCGCGTTGAGCGGCGGGCGGGCGAACGTATAGGTGCTGCCGAGCGTCGTGAAGGCGGAATAGCGGCCGTCCCCGTTGAACGCCCCGACCGAGAGCTGGTGGAGGGTGTTTGGCGTCAGGCCGATGACCCCGGCGTTGAGCGCCGCGATGCTCGAGATGTGGATGGGGTCGGTCGAGGTCCCGACCAGCATCTGGACGTGGTAGCGGGTGGCGGACGGGTTGCCGTTGGCCAGCCACTGGGCGACGAGGCTCCCGGTCGCGATGAACGTCATGGGCGGGTTGCCCGCGGTCGGGGACGCGGCCAGCGTGTAGGCCGTCGCGGACGCCGAGAGTTGGCCCGGCCCTCCCGGCATCAGCGCCAGGACCTGGATGGAGGAGGCCGTGTTCGTGGACAGGAACGTCTGGGTGAAGGCCGGGCCGGCCGCCGCCGCGGCGCGGACGCCGGCGGAGGCCGAGTAGACCTCGTAGCCGGTGGCGCCGTCGACGGGGTCCCAGGACCAGAAGATGGAGCGGGTGTCCTGCGCCAGGCCCTGGAGGCCGTTGATGAGGCTGATGGCGGTCAGGACGGGGACCGTGGAGAAGACGGCTTCGCCGTCGCCGGAGATGTTGTAGGCGGAGATGCGGATGAGCGCCGAGGTGTCGGGGCCCAGGTCCCGCTGCAGGAAGGTCTCGGTGGGGTTGCCGCTCTTGGGGACCGTGGACAGGAAGACGCCGCTCGTCGCGGAGTAGACCGAATAGCCGTCGAAGCTGCCCGTCGCCTTGGCCCAGGTCCAGGTGACCGAGGAGGGGCCGCTCGCGAGGCCCGTCGGGATGCCGGGCAGAGAGGTCGGGACCTGCGGCCCCACGAGCACCATCGTGCTGACGGAGAATTGGTCGTTGGCGGCGACCCGCAGGTGGTACCAGCCGTAGGGCAGCGACAGCTGCGAGCCCGGGACCGAGAAGGTCACCGACGAGTCCATGTTCGCCCAGGAATTCACGCCGGAGGTGTACATGCCGCTCGTGAGGTCCACCATCCAGCCGGAGTCGTTGGCGGAAGCCGCGGCGCTGTCGGCCCGGCTCAGATACACGCGCGGGTGGGCGTGGGACGAGTTCGCCGCGCCGCCGCCGCCGCCGGAGGCCTCGGTGACGCCCTTGAAGTTGGCGCCGACGGCCGTGACGGGCGTGCCGGGGGCGATGATGCCCGGCCGCGCCCCCTCGACGCGCGGCCGCCGCTGCAGGCCGCCGGCCAAAGTCACCACGTCCGGGGAGGCCCCGTAGTACATGATGTCGGCCTTGTCGAGGTAGCTTAAGCCGTCGAAGCCTCCCGCGGTGAGCAGGAAACCGTCCTGCATCAGGAGGGTGGAGTGGTCGCCGCGCTTCTCGGCCGCGGAGAACTGCCCCTGCATCTGGAACGAGGAGAAGTCGACGTCGAATCCCTCGTTGTAGGCGATGGCGCCGCCGAGCGCCGTGAAGCCGCCGACGAACATGACCTTGCCGTCGGGCAGCAGGGTGGCGGTATGGTTCTGGCGCGCGATGCCGAGGTCGTTGCCGCCCAGCGCGGTCGTCCGCGTCCACAGCCCCGTGACGGGGTCCCAGATCTCGGCCAGGCTGATCTCGCCGGAGCCGTTGTTGCCGCCGACGACCAGGACCCGGCCGTCCCGGAGCAGGGTCGCGGTGTGGGAGTGGCGTCCGAAGTTGAGGCTCCCGCTGGCGGCCCAGGCCAGCGTCGTCGGGTCGAAGAGGCGCGTCGTCGCGAGCACGCCGGAGACGGCGTTGAGGCCCCCGACGACGAGCACGCGGCCGTCGCGCAGCACGGTCGCGGTGTACTGGCCGCGCGCCTCCGGCATCGCGGGGCCGGGGTACCAGCGGTGCGCGGTCGAGTAGAAGACCTCGGTCGAGGAGAGATAGGCGCCGTTCGAAAAGCCGCCCATCACCATCGGGTTGCCGTCGGGCAGCAGGACCGTCGCGTGGAAGGCGCGCGAGGACGCCATGACCGCGGTGGGCACCCAGGCGCCCGGGGCCGGGTAGTAGATTTCGGCGTGGTTCGTGGTGCCGGTCGAATTGCCCAGCGCCGTGAAGCCGCCGACCGCCAGCACGTTGCCGTTCGGGAGCAGGGTCGCGGTGTGGTGGCTGCGCGAGCGCTTCATCTTCGCGGTCGCCGTCCAGACGCGCGTCGTGGGGTTCATCACCTCGGCGACGTCGAGCGTCGTCGAGGCGTCCGCGCCGCCGGCGGCCAGCACGCGGCCGTCCGGCAGCTGGGAAAGGGTCAGGTTGCTGCGGGGCTTGGTGAGGGTGCCGACCGACGTCCAAGGGATGTCGGCCTCCTGCAGCACGATGTAGGCGAAGCGGCTGTTGGTCGCGGAGAAGGTCCCGGCCGTGCAGGTGCCGGCGTTGATGCAGCGGCGGCCGCCGTAGATGAACTCGTCGCCGTTGGGGAGCAAGGTCTCCTGGTGGTTGAAGAGGTTGCCGCCCGGCACGCCGAAATTCCAGATGTTCTGGTCCGGGCGGTAGCGTTCCTGGTCGGCGAAGATCATCGAGCGGACGACCACGGTCGCGATGTCGAACTTGAAGCTCAGGTCCGTCGCGACGACCGGGCTGACCACGTACTCGAGCTTCACCTGGAGGTTCGTCAGCTTCTGGCCGTTGGCCTCGTGGGTGTTGTCCGGAGACGCCGTGGTCGAGGAGTTGGTGATGGTGCCGGTGATGCCGGTGAACGACACGCTCAGCGTCAAGACGGGGGAGCCGGTCGAGTCGAGGGCGACGGCCGGCCCGCCGGTCAGCGTCGTGTCCACCCCTCCGGTCAGGGTCGCGTCGAAGCCGGTCTCGGTGCCGACGGAGGCCTTCGAGATGGAGCCGTTCGTGATGGTCGCCTGGCCGGCGACGACCACGCCGCCCAGGTCCGTGACGGGCATCGGGACGATGATGGTCCCGCTGAGGGTGCCCCCGGTCAGCGCCGTCGAGACCCCCGGCGCGAGCACCGCGGTGGTGTTCAGGACGCTCCCCGCCAAGAGGGGGTCCACGTCCTTGCTCGAGACGACCTGCGGCCGGAAGTGGACCTGGCCGCCGACCGGGTTCAGAGTGAAGGTCTGGCCCTGGAGCTTTCCGCCGTCGATGTTGGCGCCGTCGATGGGGGCCATCGTCCCGTTGGGATAGGTGAAGTCCACCTTGAAGTCGCTGGCGTCCACCACGGGGCTCGAGAAGTTGATGTCGCCGTCGACGACGATGCCCGTGGCCCCGACCGACATCACGTTGTCCGGCTTGACCTGCAGCACGGAGCCCCCCGCGACGGTGCCGTCGGTCAGACCGGTGGGCGTCACGACCAGCGAGGACGTCGGCTGGAACGCGTAGGTGCCGAGGAAGTAGCTCGTGGTGATGTTGCCGAGGCCGCCGTAGACGTCCACGTTGCCGGTGCCGAGCAGGTTCACCGTGTGGTGCATCTTGCGCTCGGCCATGGGCTGGCCGGGCGTGACGGAGTTGGAGTTGGGGTCGTAGATTTCGGTCGAGGCCAGGATGCCCTGGTTCTCCTCCAGGTTCACCCCGTTGTAGCCCCCGGCGATGAGGACGCGCTGGTTGCCCATCTGGGTCGCCGTGTGGAAGGCGCGGGCGATGATGGCGGGGCCGGAGAACCATTCGTCGCCGACGGAGTCATAGATCTCGGTCGTCGGGGCGAAGCCGCTGCCGGGGGCGCGGTAGCCGCCGGCGACGAAGACGCGGCCGTTGTGGAGCAGAGTGGCGGTGTGGCCCGCGCGCGCCATCTTCATCGCCCCGGCCGCCCCCGTCCCGCACAGCGTGAAAGCTCCGCCGGAGTAGAGCGAGCACCCGGTGAGCACGTTCCCGGCGGCGTCGGTCTGGCCGCCCGCGATGAGCACCTTGCCGTTGGGGAGCAAGGTCGCGGTGTGGTTGACCCGTGGGCCGCCGAAGTTCGTGTTGGGAATGAGCGTCCAGGTGTTGAGCTTGGGGTCGAAGAGCTCGCCGGTGTCGAGGATGGTCGCGGCTCCGCTGACGCCGCCGGTGACCAGCACCCGGCCGTCGGGCAGCAGGGTGGCGGTGTGCGAGGAACGCGCGGTGTTGAGGATCGCGCGGGTCTCGTACTTGGCCCCGGTCGAGATGTAGATGTCGACCGTCTGGACCGAGAGGTTGGTGCCGTCTTTGCCGCCGACGATGAGGATGTTGCCGTCGGCCATCAGCGTCATGGTGTGGTTGTACCGGGCCAACTGGGCCTGGGCGGAGGAAGCGGCCCCCAGGAAAAGGGAGGCCGCGAGGACAAACAAGCCGTGTCTCGGTCGGAGGCGAAGCATAGTCCCGGTCCCTCCGAGTTTAACGGGGGCGTGTTACAGATTCAATAACGCTGGCTATTCGGCTTCGAGGACTTCGACGCTGCGGGCGGGGGTCAGCTTCTTGCCTCCCCCCTCCCCGACCACCTCGAAGCGGTACTTATAGGCCTGGCCGATGTTGAGATAGACGGTCGTCTGCCAGAGCCCCCGGGAGTCCTTGAACATCGTCTTGCGCCCCCCGGAACGGACCAGGAAAGGGCCCACCAGATAGACTTCCTTGGCGTCCGCTTCCTCATAGGAGAAGGGGACCGGGCGGGTGGCGGACTTCTTCGGGGCGAAAGAGGGTTTCGGCGGGACGGCCCCGACCGGCGCGGGGTCCCGGTGCGGCGCGGGGGCGGCGTGGACTGCGGGGCTGCCGAGCGGGACCTTCTTCTCGCCGTTCTTGGCCGCCTTCGGCTCGGGTTTGGCTTCGGGCTTCTTGGCCTCGGCTTTGGGCTCCGGCTTCTTGGGCTCGGGCTTCTTCGCCTCCGCCTTGGGCTCGGGTTTGGCTTCCGGCTTCTTGGCCTCCGGGGCGGGCTCGGCGGCCTTGGGAGCCTCAGGCTTCGGCTCGGCGGGCTTGGGCTCGGCCTTCTTCACGGGCGCGGGCCTGGCCGGGGGCGGCGGGGGCGCGCTCAGGTGGCCCTTCACGCGGACGGTCAGGAGGGTCAGGCAGGCCACGAGGACCAAGGCGTCGGCGGCGGCCAGGCCTTTCCAGGCCTTGGCGGGGAGGGCGCGAGGTTCGGCCGTGGGGATGGGTTCCTCGGGGGAGGCGCCCTTCTTGAGACCGAAGAGGTCGAAACCAGCCACGGGCCGATTCTAGGTTTTACCCCCCCCGGCGTCAAGGCACGGAGGAGGGCGGTTTTTGCGGGGCGAAAGGCCGCTCTTGGAAGTCGGCCAGGGGGCGGGCGGTCAGGGTCGGGTCCCCGTCGCGCCCCAGCCAGACCCGGCCGTCCTTCATCGTGAACGCGGAGAGGTGCGCCTTGCCGTCGTCGAGGCCCGGGAGGCCGTAGCTGGCGACCAGGCTCAGGACGTCGTCGAAGCGGTGCCGGTGGACGAGGCGGTTCGCGGTGTCGGCGGACCAGAAGCGCTCGGCGTCGGCCCACAGGCCCACCACGGGGAAGTCCACGTCGTAGGCGTCCACGACCGCCAGCGAGGCGTCTGGGGCGTGCCGGTACACGCGCTTCTCGGCGGAGTCGGCCGACCACAGGCTCTTGCCGTCGAAGAAGAGCGCGGAGGGTTGGGGGCCGGGGCTCGGCCACGAAGCGGTCAGCACGGCCTCGCCCCCCGCGACGCGCCAGCGCTGGATCTGGTGCGCCCAGGAGTCGGCCACGTAGAACCCGTCGCCGTCGACCGCGAGGCCGGTGGGATGCGTCTCGGGGAGGCTCAGGCGCGTGGACGCCGTCAGCGCGCCGTCTTTGAGCGTCATCCGGAAGACCGCCTGCTCCTTCCAGTCGGAGGCCCACAGCTCGTCGCCCTGCCAGGCGAGGCCGGTCACATTCCGGAACGGAACGGCCAAGCCGGCGGCCGCCGCCGCGGCGCGGGGCGCGGCGGGGACGGGGAGGACGGGAGGCGGCGGCGCGGGGAGAAGGTACCGTGACGCGGCGGCGGCCGCGAGGAGGACGGCGCCCGCGACCCAGGGCCAGCGCCGCGGCGCCTTGTGGACCGTGAGCGCCGGCGGCTCGGGCGGGAGGGAGGCCGCCTTCACGGGGTCGAGGGCCTCGAGCGCCCGGCGGCATTGGCGGGACATCTCTTCGATCTGCTGGGCCGCGTCCTTCGTGGCGGGGGCGTCGAGCTCGCGGCGCAGGCGCTCGAGCTCGCCGAGGCGCTCGTTGGCGGCGGCGCGCAGCGCTGCCAGATGGGTCGCCTCGAGGGCGGCGACTTCCTCGCGGCGGGCGGACGCCTCGGCGGCGGTCCGGGCTTCGGCCTCGCGCACCGCGGCCGCGGCCTTCGCGGCCTGGGCGTCGAGCGTCGCGGCGGCCTTCTGGGCCTGGGCGTCCAGCGCGGCGGCGGCCTTCACGGCCTGGGCTTCCAGTTCGGCGCGGCGGGCGGCGGCCTCGCGGCGCAGGGCCTCCTCGTAGGCGGAGCTCAGGTGCATGCGCTCCTCGGCGGCGGCCTTCGCCGCCTCGGCCGCGCCGGCCCGCAGGACGCGCAGCTCCGTCTCATGCTCCTCCGCGCGGCGCCGAGCGGCCTCGTCGGCGCGCGCCGCGGCCTGCTCGCGCTCGAGCGCGACGGCCTCACGGGCGCGCCGCTCGGCCTCGACGTGCGCCAGGGACTCGCGGTCGTGGAGGGCTTCGCGCTCCCGGGCGGCCTCGACCTGCTGGCGCAGGGCCTCGCGGAAGCGCTCCGCCTCGGCGGCGCGCACCGCGGCGGCCTCCTTGAGCAGGCCCTCGCGCTCGGCGGCGGCCCGGGCCTGGGAGTCGGCGAGGCGGGCGTTGGCTTCGACCAAGGCGTCCTCGTGCTCGCGGGCGAGGCGGGCGACGGCCTCGTCGCGGTCGCGGCGCAGGCGTTCGAGGTCGTCGTCGTGCCGCGCCGACAGCGCGGCTTCCGCCGCCCGCAGGTCGTCGCCCCGGCGGCGCTCGGCGGCCTCGAGGGCGGCTGTCAGCTCCTCCTGCTGGGTGCGCAGGCGGGCGCGCAGGGTCTGGACCTCGCCGGCGTGCGATTCGACCTCCTTGCGGGACTCCTGGCGCTGGCGGGCCAGCGCGTCGTCGAAGTGGCGGCGCAGGGCCTCGAGGTCGGCGTCCGCCTCGGCCCGGGCGGCGAGCTCGCGCTCGCGGGCGGCGGCCTCGAGCGCGCGCAGGTCGGCGGCGTGCTTCTCGGCGTCCTGGCGCCGGAACGCGGCCTGCTCCTCGAGCAGGCGCCCGCGGGCGGCGTCGTCCTCCCGCGCGGCGTCGGCGAGCTCCTTGCGGAGGGCGGCGATGACCGGTTCGTACTCCGCGGACAGGCGCGCCCGCAGCGCGCTGCGCTCGGAGACCCAGGTCAGACGCTCGGCCTGGAAGGCCGCCTCGGCGCGCCCGATCTCGGCGTGAGTCTCCTCGAGGAGCTTCTGGCGGGACGCGGCGTCCTCGGCCCACCGGGCGCGCACCGCTTCGAGCTCCGCGGCGTGCTGGGCGTGGGCGGCCTCCTCGCGGGAGAAGTAGGCGGCCTCGGCCTGCTTGAGGGCGGTCTCGAGGGTCCCCAGGCGCGTCTCCCGCTCCGCCAGGCGCTCCTCGATCTTGGCGCGCTCGGCGGCCCAGCGTTCGCCGGCCCGCAGGGCCTCGGCCTGCCGCGCGGCGTCCGCGGCCCGGGCCTCTTCGCCGAGGCGGGCCTTGAGGCGGTCGAGGTCCTCGGCCATCTCCCGCCGCTTGCCGGCGTATTCGTGCTCGAGGATGAGCGTGCGGCGCTGGTACTCCTCGGCGGCCTTCGCGGTCTCGACGTGGGCCTCGGCCCGGAACTTCTCGAAGGCCGCGCGCTCGGCGGCGAGCGCGGCGGCCTGCTCGCCGTGGATGCGCTCCACCTCGGCGTGGAAGCGGCGCTGGGCGTCGGCCAGGGAGGAGGAGTAGAGGCCCTCCATCTCGGCCAGGCGCTTCGAGT
>SCTT01000161.1 GCA_004322435.1 bacterium | reverse complement strand
CGCGACCGAGCGCCGGCGCGGCGTGGTCTCCCGTTGGAACGAGGTCCGGGGCTACGGCTTCATCACCCCGCTCGGGGGCGGGGAGCCGCTCTACTTCGTCGCCGAGGAGGTCCAAGGGCCCGACCCCGCGGACCCTTTGCGGAAGCTCCTGCGGGAAGGCGACGCGGTGGACTTCGAGACGGAGACGGGCCGCAACGGGGAGCGGGCGGTCCGCATCGTCCGGCGCTGAGGCGTGGCGCCCGTCTAGTCTTCGCTCCGGCGCCAGGCGGACAGGAATTGCCGGAGGTATCCGGCGAGCGCGAGCGCGACCAGGCCCCAGCCGAGCGCGGACCAACCCCCGAGGGTGAGTCCGAAGGCGGTGTACCCCGGCTCGGGCACCCTGACGAGATGGTTGCGCCCGTTCACGCAGGCGAGGACGAGGAGGCCGGCGGCCGCCGCGAAGGCCGGGAGCCGCGACCAGCCTTCCCCCGTCGTGTGCGACAAAAACGATCCGAAATCCTTCCCGACGCGGGCCGGGACCGCGCGGACGGGGGCCGCCTCGTCGCCCGGGAGGGTGAGCCGGGGCGGCTCCGCGGCCGGAGGGACGAACCGGAAGAACTCGAGGCGCCCCGTGAACCTCGCCGCGCGCAGGCCGGACCAGAGGGCGACCGTGGCCCAGGCCTGGGCGGCGGAATACTTCTCGGGGCCGAGCACGACGCACGCCGCGAAGGCGGCGTCCGCCGCGAGCAGCACGGCCCGCGGCAGCCGGAGCGCGCCGGCCTTCGGCGTCGTCGGCCCGAGGCCCAGAAATCCGGGGACCCAGAGCCGGGTCAAAAGCAGCGCCAGCGCGAGCGTGACGAGGTAGTCTCGGAGCCCGAAAGGCAGGCCGGCCGCGAGGCGGTACACCCGCCGGCCGCCCAGTTCGAGGACCAAGAGGCGGTTCCACCCGGGGGCATCGACCGCGGACTCGCTCGTCTTGTCCGCCACGACGGTCCCGGCCGGGCTCGTGAACTCGACGTCGTAGGTCCGCCAGCCGGAGCGCCGCATGCCCGTGGTGCGGACCTCGGCCGGGCGTCCGAAGGCCCGCACCGCCCAACGGACCGGATAGTCGGCTGGGCCGTAACCCCACACCCACAGGGCGGCCCAGGCGGCCGCCGCGAGGGCGGCCCGCGCGAGAGTCGGCTGCGTCATCTGACCGCGACTATAGGCTTTCGCTGGCCGGGCCGCAATGGAGGCGCTCCGACCCGGGCTGGGGCTCAGAAGTACGTCAGCTGGAGCGTCCCCGCGTCGTAGGGCCCGCGCGCCATCAAGACGGAGCCCGGCCGCGTTTGGTGCGCGGCGGGCAGAGGAACGAACCCCAGCCGGGCGTAGAAGTCGGGCACCGCGTCGGCCCACAAGAAGGCCGTCCCTTGCTCCCGCTCCAAGACAGTCCGGACCAAGGCCTTCGCGAGGCCCAGCCGCCGGACCGCCGGCTCCGTGCACAAAGACCCCAGCCCCCAGGCCCCCGGCGGCAGGCCGAAAGCGCCGCGGTACACGAGCAGCGCGCTCAGGACGCGCCCCTCGAGCTCCACGACGAGCCACTTCCCGCGCGGATATTTCTCGGAGGCGCGGCACTCGGCGAGG
>SCTT01000160.1 GCA_004322435.1 bacterium | reverse complement strand
GTGCTCGACGCCCTGCTGCGCCTCAACGCCGAGCGGGGCACCGCGCTCGTCCTCGTCACCCACAACCCGGAGGCCGCCGCGCGCCTCTCGCGCCGCGTCGCGCTGGCCAAGGGCCGGGTCGCGTGACCCGCCTGGCCTGGCGCCTGGTGCGCCGGCGCTGGGGGCGCCTGCTCTTCCTCTCCTCGACGTTGGCCGTCGGCGCGGCCTTCCTCTCGGCCGGAGACGCCGCGCTGGGGGCCCTCGGCCGGGCCGTCGCCGCGCGCGCCCGCGAGCTCCTCGCCGCCGACCTCGAGCTCTCCTCCGCCCGCGACCTCCCGCCCGCCGCCGACGCCGCGTTGGCCGGCCTGGCCTCGGGCGGCGCGCGGGTCACCAAAGTCGCCTCTTTTTCGGCGATGCTGGCCGCCGACCGCAAGGACGCGGTGCCGCGCCTGGCCTCGGTCAAGGCCGTCGAGCCCGCCTACCCCCTCTACGGCTCCGTCCTCACCGACCCTCCGGGCGCCTTCGGGGAGCTCTTCGCCGGCGACGCCGCGCTGGTGGACGCCGACGCCGCGGCCCAGCACGGCCTGCGCGTGGGCGACCGCGTGCGCCTGGGAGAGCTCTCGCTGCGCGTGGCCGGGGTCGTGACCAAGGAGTCCGGGCGCGCGATGGCGCGCTTCCAGCTCGGCCCCCGCGTCTTCATCGGCTTGGGCACCGTCGAAAAGACCGGCCTGGCCCGCTTCGGCGCGCGCATCCGGCGCTCCGCCCTGGCGGCCTTGCCCCCCGCCGCGGACCCCGAGCGCGCCGCGCGGCGCGCGGCGCAGGCCTTGGAGCGGGATTTAAACGACCCCTACCTCTCCGTCACCTCGTACCCGGACTCCGAGGAGACCACCCGCCAGGCGCTGGGCCGCATCACGAACTACTTCACCTTGACCGCCCTGACCACCTTGCTCCTCGGCGCGGGCGGGATGGCGGCCGGCCTCTCCGCCTTCCTCGACGGGGAGCTCGAGACGGCGGCGCTGCTGCGCACCTTGGGCGCCTCCTCGCGCGAGACCGCGCGGCTTTACCGGACCATCAGCCTGGTCGTGGGGGCGCAGGCCGGCCTCCTGGGCGCCTTGGGCGGCTGGGCGCTCTCCTCGGGCTTGCTCGCCTGGGCGCGCGGCTGGGCGGCGCTCGATCTGCCCGTGAGCCCCGCCCCCGACCCCCGCGCCGTCCTCGAGACGCTGGCCGTGGCCGTCGTCACGGCTTGGGCCGTCTCCGAGGCCAAGGTGCGCGCCCTCTCCGCCACGCCCCCCCTCGAGGTCCTGCGCGAGAAGGCCGAGCGCCTCCCGCCGACGCCCCGCGGCACCGCCCTCCTCGTCCTGGGCGGGGCCGTCGCCGTCTTCCTCTACGCGGCGGCCAAGACCGACAGCCTGGCCACGGCCCGCTGGTTCACCTTGGCCATCGCCGGCACCGCGCTGGCCGTGGCGGCGGGCTGCGCCGCCGCCCTGCGCGCCCTCTCCGCGGCCTCCGCGGCCCCGCTCCCCTTCGCGGCGCGTCTGGGCCTCAAGTCGCTGGCCCGCCGCCCGGCGCGGGCCCTGCCGTTCCTCTTCACGCTGGCCGCCGGATTCGGCCTGCTCGGCGCGCTCGACGTCGTGCGCCAGGGCCTCGAGCGGGAGCTGGCGCTCGGCACGCGGGCGGGGATGCCCGAGCTCTTCTTCGTCGACGCCCAGAAGAGCCAGATCGCGGGCGTTCTCGCGCTGGCGCGCCGCTGGGGCCGCGGCGAGCCCTCCTCCTCGCCGCTCGTGCGCGCGCGCCTCACGGCGGTCAACGGGGCGCCGCTCAAGCGGGAGGACGACGCGCGCTTGGACGAGGAGGGGCGTCAGCGCCAGCGCTTTTTGCTGCGCGAGTTCAACCTCACCTACGCCGACGCGCTCAACCCCTCCGAGACGCTGACCGCCGGATCCTTCTGGGCGCCCGGCGAGACGCGCGGGGTCGCCAGCCTCGAGAAGGGCTTCGCCGCTCGGACGGGGCTCGAGATGGGGGACCGTCTGAGCTTCGACGTGCAGGGCCGGCCGGTGGAGGCCGTCGTCACCTCGTTTCGGGAGGTGGATTGGCTGGCGATGCGCCCCAACTTCTTCGTGGTGATGCCGACCGCCGTCCTCGGCGGCGCGCCCCAGTTCCACATCGGCTCGCTGTCGGTCGGCGACCGCACGAAGCAGGAGCAGTTCCGCCGCGCGCTGGCCGCGGCCTACCCGAACGTCTCGGTCATCGACGCGGGAGCCGCGCTGGCGGAGGTGGCCGAGGTGCTGAAGGTCCTCCTCACCGCGCTCAAGGCGCTGGCCTGGTTCTGCGTGGCGGTCGGGCTCCTCGTGTTGGCGGGCGCCGCGGCCGTGGGCCACCGCGAGCGCCGCGCCGAGGCCGCGCTCCTGCGCGCCCTGGGCGCCGGCACCCGCACCTTGGCCGCCGCCGACCTCACCGCCTTCGCCGCCGCGGGGCTCTCCACCTTCTTGCTGGCGGCCGCCGCCGCGCTGGGCCTGGGGCTGGCCCTCTCCGCGCGCCTCGACATCCCCTTCGCCCCCGACCCCTGGGCCCTGGCGGGCCTGCTCGGGGCCGCGCTCGTCCTGCCGCCGCTCGTAGGCCTGGCCGCCTGCCTGCCGGCCTACGCGGCCTCGCCTCTCGAGACGCTGCGGCGCGAGGAATAGGGAGAATTTACGCGCTTCGGGCGCGTAAACAACTCCGTTGTCCTACAGCCTACAACCCGCCGGTGAGCATCAGGAGGAGCATCCGGTAGTCGCTGTAGAGCGACCACAGCGGATGCCCGAAGGTCGCGGGCCGGTTCCCCTCGACTCCGAAGTGCCCGCCCCAGGCGAACGCGTAGCCGACCACCGGCGCGGCCAGGCACCAGTCCCAGCGCCGCAGCACGAGTCCGCCGAGCAGGAGGCCCGTCCCCAGCACGGTCCCGACGGCGTGCAGCAGCCGGTTGCCCGGGTGCGCGTGGGCCTTCAGGTAGACCAGCCAGAACTCGGCGTAGGTGGCGGGCCTCAAAGGTCGGCGAAGCGGTCGGTGG
>SCTT01000159.1 GCA_004322435.1 bacterium | reverse complement strand
TGCCGGCCGAGCTCCGCCGGGCCCTGGCGGCGGCCCTGCGCGCACCCGCGCGGCGCTCCGACCGTCAGTGGCGGCTGTGGGCGGACGCCTTGTTCCAGTCCGGCCGCGGCCGCGAGGCGGCGGGGCCGGCGCGCGCGGCGCTGAACCGGTCCCCTTTGGACGCCGAGCTGCATCTCGTCGTCTGGCGCGCGCAGGACCCGCGGGGCCTGGGCGGGCCCAAGGAGGCCGCCCTCCTCGAGCGGGCGACGCAGCTCGGCCTCGACGTGCCCGAGGCCTGGGCGTGGCTGGGGCGCTGCCGCCTCGACGCGGGCGCTTGGGGCGCGGGCGTCGAGGCTTTGGCGCGGGCCGTCGCACTCGACCCGGCGCGGGCTTGGGAGCACGCCGCCTGGCCGGCCACCTTCTCGGGCGCCGCGCCGCGCGGCCCCAACGAGGCGCGCCGGGCGGCGCTCGCCGCGCTCAGGGTCCCGCGCGCCCAGGCGCCGCTGGCGGCCTACCTGCGTTCGCGCGTCGCGGCCATCTTGAACCGCCCCGCCGAGGCCGAACGCTGCCTCAAGGCGGCGCGTCCGCTCTTCGCGGCGGCCCCCTGGTTCTTCGACGGGGCGCTCGGCGAGGTGCGCGTGCGCCACGGCCGCTTCGCCGCGGCGCTCGGGCCCCTGGCCCGCGCCGCGGAAGGCTCGCCGGAGCCGGCGCGCGCGCTCTTTTGGCGCGGCGAGGCGCTCTATTGGCTGGGGCGCGGGGCGCAGGCGGAGGCGAGCTGGGCCGCGGCCGTCGCGCGGGAGCCCAAGAAGTTCTGGGCGCGGGCGTGGCGCGCGCAGACCTTGCTCTGGCAGGGGCGCTGGGCCGAGGCAGAGCGCGAAGCCGCGGCGGCGGTCGCCCTCGAGTCCGGGCACGGCTGGGCCTGGGGCTGGCTGGGCGCGGCCAAGGCCCGCGGCGGCCGTCCCGCCGAGGGCCTCAAGGATCTGCGCCGCGCGCTGGCGCTCGACCCCACCGACCGCGAGGCGCGCATCGTGGTCGGCGAAGCGCTGGCTTTGGCCGGCCGCCCGCGGGAGGCGCTCGCCGCGCTGGCCGAGGCCGCGCGCCGCGACCCGGCCCATCCCTGGGTCTGGCTCTTGCGCGCCTGGGTGCGCGGGGAGTCCGGCGACGAGGGCGGCATGCTCGACGACTACGCGCGCGCGGGGCTCTACGCCCCCGCGCTGTTGCCCTCCTGGACCCGCCGCCGCCCGCGGCCGGACTCCGAGTCCGTGCGCGGCGACCTCGCCGCGGCCTTGGCGCGCTGGAAGGGCAACCGCACCTGGAGGGCTCCCTCATGAACGCGTTCGCGGCGCGCGCGCGGCGCCTCCTCGACGCCGCCCGCGCCGAGCAGGTGGTCGATGGGTTGGACCACGGCACCTCGGTCGACGCCAAGCACTGGGGCGGCTACTGCCTTTGGCGCGCGCCGGGCTGGGACCCGCGCCGCCTGGGCGGCGCGCCGGGCCTGCTCGACAAGGCGGTGGCGCACAGCCCCAAGGACGCCGACGCCCGGGCCTGGCGCGGACGCGTGAAGCGTCTCCTGGGAGACCCGGCCGGGGCGCGGGCCGACCTCAAGGCCGCGCTGCGCCTCGACCCCAAGCACGCGTACGCGCGTGCGGCGCTCGCCGAGCTCGCCCGCGCGCAGGCCGACCGCGGCTGGGAGGAGGACTACGAGCGGGCGCTCAAGGCCGACCCCGCGCTCCCGTGGACGCGGCTGTGGCGTGCGGCGGGCTCCCTGTCGGAAGGGCGCCTGAGCGAGGCGGGCCGCGACCTCGAGGCGCTGGGCGCGGCGGGCCGCAGGCTCTTCATCGGGCGCGTCCTGGCCGGGCTCCTGGCGGGCAAGCTCAAGGACCACGCGGCCGCCCGCGGCCAGTTCGACGCCGCGGCCGCGCTCGACCCGGCCTGTCCCGCGGCAGTGGTCCTGCGCGGGCAGTCCCGGCTGTGGTCGGGCGACGAGGCCGGCGCGGCGGAGGATTTCGAAGCGGCGATCCGCATCGACCACGACTGCAAGGTGGCCTACTACTCCTTCCTCGGCACGGGCGACCTGCCGGACACCCCGGAGGGCCTGGCGGCGCTCGACGAGGCGGTGCGCAAACGTCCCAAGGCGCCCTGGGTGTGGGCGCTGCGCGGAGAGCTTCAGAGGATGCCCAACCTCGCCCGCTACGAGGAGGCCACCGCGGACCTGCGCCGCGCGGTCTCTCTGGCTCCGCGCTCCCCCTGGCTCAACGCCTTCCTCGGCCGCTCGCTCGGCAACACCGGGCGCGGCGCCGAGGGGCTGGCCGCCCTTGAAAAGGGCCTGGCGCTCGACCCGGAGTGCGGCTGGATCCACGGCTGGCGCGGCGAGGCTTTGCGCAAGGCCCGGCGCTACAAGGACGCCGAGGCCGCGCTGACGCGCGCGGTGGAGCTCTCCCCGGGCTACATGCACGCCTGGGCGTGGCGCGGCACCGTGCGCCGCCAGCTGGGACGCCCGAAGGAGGCGCTCGGCGACTTGGACGCCGCCGTCGACCTCAATCCGCTCTACGACCTGGCCTACCACAACCGCGCGCTGGCGCGCCTCGAGGCGGGCGACGCGCCGGGCGCGATGGAGGACATGGAGCGCGCCGCTCGGATGAACCCCAAGTACGCCTTCTTCGACGGCCCGCCGGCGGGCCGCGAGGCCGAGGCCAAGGCTGTGCTCGCGCGCCTGAGCGCCGCGGCCAAGAAGGACAAGAGCGGGCGGGCGCTGGCCTGGCGCGGGGAAACCAGGCTCAAGACGGGCGACCTTGAGGGCGCGCTCGCGGACCTGGCCGCCGCGGCGCGCAAGGCGCCGCGCTTTGCGTGGG
>SCTT01000158.1 GCA_004322435.1 bacterium | reverse complement strand
CGGGACGGTCCACGAGTTCGGCGCGGTCAACGTCGGGTACGCCGCGAAGCGGAAGGTCGCAGTCGAGTTCACGCTGGTGGAGACGAAATCCGGCCGCGCACGCTGGCGGGGAGCCGGGGAGTTCGCCCAGGGCTCGGCGACCCTGGACTCGAAAGAGGCCGCCAACCGCCTGGTCGCAGGGCTCGCTCAGCGCTGGACCGAGGAGGCCGCCGACACCCCCTTCGAGTACGAGTCCCTCGTCGCCGTACACCGCGCCGTGCGCGCCTTCCCGCGCGGGGCGTACTGAATGTCCCGCGCGGCCTGCCTGTGGCTGTTGGCCGCGGGGCTGGGTTGCTCCCGCCTCAAGGGCTCCCCCCTCGTCCCCGTCGCCGGACCCTCAGCGCGGTTCGCCGTCTTCGCCGGGGTGCCCTCCGACGACGAGCCCATCCTGGTGCAGCGGGCGCAGGAGGCGGCGCAGGAGGACCTGCTCCGGGAGATGACAACCCTGCTTCGCGAGCGGGCCGCCGCCCGCTTCATCGAGAACACGGAAGTCAAGCGGCTCTACGGCAAGAACTTCCTGCCCATCCCCGCCCCCTTCGAGAAGAGACAGCGCTTTGACGCGACCGACCGCGCCCAATGGGACGACTGCAACCCGCTGACCGCCGCCCATGTGCGCGGGCGCCTGGGCGTCGACGTCTTCGCCGTCGTCTGGGTCCTGACCTCGGCCCCCCCGGCCGAGCCGGAGGCCCCGCCCGAGGCTACGCAAAGCAAGTTCCCTCCGCTGCGCGGGCCCTACCTCCTCCAGCTGTACTCCGCCGCGGATTGCCGGACGCTGGCGTTCTGGGAGACGTCGCTGCCGCCCGCCAAGGACCTGATGGCGCGCGCGAGCCACGCTTTGCCGCGCGCCGCCGCGGAGCGCCTGGTGGATGTCCTCCGGGGTCCGCTTGGCCTGTGAGCTCGCGACCGCGCTGCTGGCGGCGCTTTTGCTCCCCGCCCCCGCCGCCGCCCTCTTCGGCTCCACCGACGGCGTGCTGAGCCTCGAAGAGCGCCCGGGCTGGCAGACGGCGCCCCCCCAGAGGGGTGCTGTCCTCACCCTGCGCAACGGGGACGGTCTGCTCTCCCTTGAAGCCGCGCCGGACGACGCCGCCCCGTTCGCTCTGGTCGTCGCCCAGGGCGTGCGCCTGCGCCGGGCCGGGCGGCCGGTCTCGGAGCCCGAGAGCCGCGTCAGCGCCGGCGGCCTCCCTTATATGGTGTCCGCCGCGTCGGCCGCCGGCCGGGGGGAACCCGAGCTCCTGGGCGCGGTGGCCGTGGACCGCGCGCGTTACGTCTTCTCCTCCGTCGACGTGCCCTTGGACGAGGCCCTGGCCCTCCTCGACAGCCTCGAGCGCCACCAGGCGGCCGCGGACGCCGCCCCCCCGACCGCCCCTCCCGCCGGGCCCGCCGAGGCGAAGTTCTTCGGCGGCCTCGTCCGCCTGCCGCGCCCCGACGGTGCGCGTCTGGCGCCCCAGGCCGACGGCTGGGTCGTGGCGGTCGGCAAGCGCTGGAGCCTGGGCGTGTCGGACGGGGGCGAGGCCGGGGGTCCGGGCGGGGCCGAGTTCCTGCGCCTGCGCGGCGAGGCCCTGGTCCGGACCCGCGGCTGCCGGCCCGCCGACGCCGTCGACCACCCGCTCGCCAACGGCTGGACCGCGACGCTCAAGCCGTTCACATGCCCCGACGCCCTGCCGGGGATGGTCGTGGTCATCGGGACCGTCGACCGGGGCCGCCGCCCCCCCCTCTATCTGGCCGGCGACTACGGGAGCGTGGCGGCGCAGGACCAGTCGGTGAGCTGGCTGGCGTCGGGGACGGACGAGGCGCTCAAGCCCCAGGCCGCGCCCTGGAAGACGGCCGCGGCGGGGCGGACCTTGTGGCCGTGGTACGGCCTGCTGGCGGGTACGGCGGGGCTGTTCGTGCTGGCCTTGCGGCGCCGCTAGCGCCTACTTCGGCGGCCCGAAGCGGTCGAACTCTTCGGTGAAGGACAGCGTCCGCAAGCCCGCCATCCGGTCCAGATAGACCTTCCCTTCGAGGTGGTCGCACTCGTGCTGCAGGATGCGGGCGAAGAAGTCCTCGGCGCGCAGGTCCAAGGGCTCCCCGGTCCGGCTCAGGGCCTTCACCCGCACCCAGCGATGGCGCGGCACCAAGCCGCGGAAACCCGGCACGCTCAGGCAGCCCTCCCAGCCGTCGACCAGCTCCTCGGAGCGCTCGACGATCTCGGGGTTGACGAGGACGGTGAGCGGCACGGCCGGCGTCTTCCGCACGGCCGACGCGTCCTCCCGCACCTCGGCCACCGCGGCGCGCAGGCCCTCGTGGACCTGGTTGGCGGCCAGGCCCACGCCCTGGTACTCGCGCATGGTGTCTGTCATGTCGTCGAGGAACTTCTGCACCTCGCGCGACTTAAGCGCGGCCGGCGGGATGAGGTCGCAGGCGGCGCGCACGACGGGATGGCCCAGGCGGGCGACCTTTAGGATCATGGCAGCGCCTCCGCGGCCGCGCGCTCGGGGTAGAAGCGCCGCGCCAGGGCCACGTGCGCGACCTCCTCGTCGGCGATGCGCCCGAAGACCTCGGCGCTCTCGGGGTCCGCGCCCTTCATCGCGACGCGGAAGCGCTCTCCGGCCAGGCGGCCGCGTTCCTCGGCCTTGGCGATCAAGACCTCGAACTCCTCGGCCGAGCGGCAGGCCATCAAACCTTCCCAGAGCCGTCCCGACACCGGCCGCGCCCCGGGGTCGAGGCCGAGCGCCTTCATCCGTCCGAGCAACCAGCCCAGGTGGCGGTCCTCCGCCTCGGCCAGCGCGCGCCACGCCCGCCGGAGCTCGTCGGGGGCGTCCGAGAAGGCCTCGGCCGCGTACAAGAAGGCCTCGCGGGCCTGCAGCTCGGCGAACGCCGCCGCGCGCAGCCGGTCGGCGACCCCGTCGGGCGTCGCCACCGAGCGCGGGGCCGGAGCGGGGACGCCGGGGGCGCAGAGGGCGAACGGGGACCAGTCGCGGGCGTCGGAGGTCATCGGCGGTATTCTATGATACGCGCATGACGAACGCCCAGAGCTCCATCCACCTCGAGACCGTCGAATACAAGGACGAGGCCGTGACCTGCGTCGGGACCTTGGTCTACGACTCGGCGCACCCCGGCCGGCTGCCCGGCGTCCTCGTCTGCCCGACGTTCTGGGGCGCCGACCCTCTGGCCCGCCGCAAGGCGACCCAGATCGCGCGCCTGGGCTACACCGTGTTCGTGATGGACCCTTACGGGGACGGCAAGAACGCCGAGACCCGCGAGGAGGCGACGAAGCTGATGCTGGACCTCCTCAAGGACCGGTCGGTCATCCGCCGCCGCGCCGCCGCGGCCTTGAAGACCCTGCGCTACCACCGCCGCGCCGACGGGTCGCACTTGGCGGCCGTCGGCTACTGCTTCGGCGGCCTCGTGGCCCTCGAGCTCGCGCGCGACGGCGCCGACCTGCGGGCGGTCGTCTCCTTCCACGGGGTGCTCGACAACGGCGGGGCGAAGCCCCCGGCCCTCATCAAGCCGGCGCTCCTGATCCTTCACGGCGCCGAGGACCCCATCGTCCCCCCCGCCCAAGTCGCCGCCTTCATGGACGAGATGCGCGCCGCCAAGGCCGACTGGCAGATGGTGCACTACGGCGGGGCCGTCCACGCCTTCACGAACCCGGAGGCCGCCGACGACGCCTTCGGCACCGTCTACCACGAGGCCGCCGACAAGCGCTCGTGGCGGCTGATGACCGCGCACCTGCACGAGGCTTTCACCGACCGGGGGTGATTTACGCGCCTCGGGCGCGTGGGTTCGAGGATTCCTCGTACGGGAATCCTCGAACCTCCTCTCCTTGAACGGCGGAGCGATAGTCAATCACTAGTCCGTGCCGTCTATAAGGGAATTCCTCAAAATCGGAATGCATCACCATACCGCCTTGGACGGGACCGGCCTGAATTCATTTTTGTCGTTCAAGGAGAGGGACTTCGAGGATTGCCGCCGTTGGCAATCCTCGAAGGCACGCGCCCGAAGCGCGTAAACTACGCCGTTTGAAGTTCTAGCCTTACCGCGAGAACCGCATCACGAGCAAGGACAGCTCGAAGAGCAGCGCGATAGGCAGGGCCAGCGCCAGCTGGCTGATGACGTCGGGCCCCGGCGTCATCATCGCCGCGGCGACGAAGCCCGCGAAATAGACCACCCGGCGCTGGCGCGAGAGCGCCGCCCGGTTGACCACCCCGAGGCGTTCCAGCAGGATCAGCACCAGCGGCAGCTGGAACACCGCCCCGAAGGCGACGGCCAGCGAGCCCACGAAGGCGACGTACTCGCCCGCGCTCAAGAGCGGCTTGACGTTCTCGGTGCCGTAGGCGACGAGGAACTTGACCGCGGTCGGCACCACGACGAGGACGGCGAGGAGGACCCCGGCGATGAAGAGGAGGTAGGACGCCGGGATCAAAAACGAGATGTTCCGCCGGACGCGCTCGCCCAGCGCCCGCGCGGTGAACGCCCAGACCTGGTACACGACGACCGGCAGCGCCAGCATGAACCCGGCGAACAGGGCCAGCTTGAAGCGCACGAAGAAGGCCTCGGTCGGCGCCAAAAAGACGAGCCCGCCGACCGGGCGCGCGAGCCAGGTCAGCGCCTCCCCCGTCCACGACCAGGCCACGACGGTGCCGACCGCGACGGAGGCCAGCGCGGTGATGAGCCGGGTCCGGAGCTCCTCGAGGTGCTCGACCAACGTCATCTCGCGGTCCTCGAGCTCTACAGCCATCGGAACTCCACCTCGTCCCCCGTCTCGAACGCCGCGCGCCCCTCGGGAAGGACCGCGAGCGCCTGCGCCCGCGTCCCCATCGACAGGCGTCCGGAGTTCTGCGGCACGATGGGCTCGAGCACGCCGCCGGCCGCGCGGCAGAACACGAATTGGCGCAGGCCTTCGGACTTCTGAAACGGCGCGCCGAGCGCGCCGCGTTCGGGAAACGGCCGGCGCGAGGCACGGCGGCCGCCCATGACGTCGAGCGCGGGTCGGACGAAGACCTCGGCCGTCACGAGCGTGGACACCGGGTTGCCCGGCAGGCCCCAGACGGGCTTGCCGTCCCACACGGCGAAGAGGAGCGGCTTGCCCGGCTTGACCGCCGTGCGCCAGAACACCTCGCGCGCGCCCAGGGCCTGGAGCGCCGGGCGCGTCAGGTCCCGGTCGCCCACCGAGACGCCGCCGGTGACGAGCACCGCGTCGGCGGCCGCGAAGGCGGTCTTCAAGAGGCGCTCGAGCTCGCCCTGCTCGTCGCGCGCGGCGCCGACGGGGACCGGGACCGCGCCCCAGCCCCGCAGGGCCTCGGCGAGCGCGGGCGTCGAGCAGTCGCGGACCTGGCCGGGCCCCAGGGTCTCCCAGGGCGAGCGCAGCTCGTCGCCCGAGGTGACGACCGCCACGCGCGGGGCGGGCACGACGGGGACGGCCGCGAGGCCTTGGGCGGCCAGCATCGCGACCTCGAAGGGCCCCAGGGCGCGCCCCGCCTCGAGGATGACCTCGCCGGCCCGGGCGTCCTCCCCGCGGCGGCGGACATGCTGGCCCGGCTCGGGGGCCTCGTCTAAGACGAGCACGCCCCCCTCCTCCCGGCCCTGCTCCTTGGGGACCACGCAGTCGGCGCCCGCCGGGACGGGGGCGCCGGTCATGAGGCGCACGGTCGTCCCGGGCGGCAGGGTCCCTCCCGGTTCGCCCGCCATCACCGCGCCCGTCACGCGCGGCCGGACGTCGGCGGCGCGCAGGGCCCAGCCGTCCATCGCGGAGTTGTCGAAGGCGGGCATGTCGGCCGCGGCGCGGACCGCGTCGGCCAGCACGAGCCCGCCGGCGCGCGTCAGCGGGACCTCGCGGGGCGGCAGGGGGCGCACGGAGCCCAGCACGGCGCGCAGCGCCTCGTCGGGCGGCAGCATCAGTGGTCCCCGCCGGCCAAGACGTGGAGAGCGTGCTCGAGCAGCTCGGCGGCGGCGTCGAGCGACTCGACGGCGCCCTTGGGGCTGCCCGGCAGGTTCAAAAGGAGCGTGCGCCCGCGCGTGCCGCAGACGCCGCGCGAGAGCGCGGCCAGCGGCGTCGCGGCCTCGGTGACGCGGCGCACGCGCTCGGCGACGCCCGGCGCCTCGCGCTCGAGGACGTCCTTGGTCGCCTCGGGCGTCAGGTCGCGCGGGCCGAAGCCGGTGCCGCCCGTCGTCAGCACGAGGTGGGGGGCCGCGGGCCCGTCGCACCAGGCCTTGAGGCGCTCGGCGACCGCGGCCCGGTCGTCGGCCACCACGGCGCGCTCGACGACCGTCCAGCCGCGGCGCTCCGCGGCGGCGGCGACGGCGGGCCCGCCGGCGTCGGGCCGCTCGCCCCGAGAGGAGCGGTCGCTGACGGTGAGGACGGCGACCCGGGTCACGAGAAGTCCGCCTTCCAGATGGGGACCGTCTCCTTCAAGCGGTCGATGACCTCGCGGCAGGCGGCGAAGGCCTCGGCCCGGTGGGCGGCCGCCGCCGCGACGAGCACGCTGGCCTCGCCCGCCGGCACTGGCCCCAGGCGATGGTGCACGGCCACCGCCGCGCCGTGCGCCGCCTCGGCCGCGGCGGCGATGCGCGCGAGCTCTTTGAGCGCCAGCGGCTCGTAGGCCTCGTAGCCGATGGCCGTCACCGGCGCTCCCTCCTCCGAGTCGCGCACGACGCCCGAGAAGAGCACGACGCCGCCGCGCTGCGAGGACCGGACCGCGCCGTAGACGGCGTCCAGGGAGAGGGGTTCGCGGGTCAACAGGACGGGCATCAGCCCCCCGAAACCGGCGGGAGGACGGCGACCACGTCGCCGTCCTTTAAGGGATGGCCGTCCGCGACGAACTCCTCGTTGACGGCGAGGCGCAGCGCCGCGCGGTGCGGGACGAGCGCCGCCAGGCGCGGGTCCGCGAACACGTCGGAGGCTCGGGCCCCGGCCTTCGGCTCGAGCGTGAGCTCGCCGGCCCCCGCCCAGCGCCGGGCGGACGCGAACAGCAGGACCTTGACGGTCACCGGGGCGGCCGGAGCCGGCGGTAGGTCCCGGAGCGCCCGCCGGACTTCTCGGCGAGCCACAGGGGCCCCACGACCATGCCCCGGTCCTCGGCCTTGGCCATGTCGTAGAGGGTCAGGCAGGCCGCGGCGACGGCGGTCAGCGCCTCCATCTCGACGCCCGTCTTGGAGCTCGTCGTGACCTCCGCCTCGACCTCGACGCGGCCGGCGGCGAAGCTCAGGCGCACGGCGGCCGAGTCGATGGGGAGCGGATGGCACAGCGGGATCAGGTCGGAGGCCTTCTTGGCGGCCATGATGCCGGCCAGGCGGGCGGCGGCCAGGGCGTCGCCCTTTTTAAGGGCCCCCGCGCGCAGCAGGCGCAGGGCGGTGGGAGACATCGTGACGGAGCCCTTCGCCACGGCCCGGCGGCGCGTCACGTCCTTGGCCCCCACGTCCACCATGCGCGCCGCGCCGCGGCCGTCCAGGTGCGTGAGCGCCGCGCGGCTCACGGCTTCTTGACGTCGTCTTTCTTCTCGTCCTCGAGGCCTTCCTTGAGCCCCGACTTGAACGCGTTGATGGACCGCCCTAGGGACCGGGCGACCTCGGGGATGCGGTTGGCGCCGAAGAGGAGCAGGGCGACGACCAGGATGATGAGCAGTTCGCCGTAGCCGACGTTGGGGAGCATGGCCTCATTATAGCAACGGGATACGGGCCTATAGTATCGTCCCCGACGATGACCGCGGCCCTGCTGCTCGCGCTGGCCCTGCCCGCCGGCGCGCTCGGGCTCCGCGCCGAGCCCTCTCCGGCCCGCCCGGGGGACCTCCTCGTCGTCACGGTGGAAGACGACGGCCCGGCGGAGCGGCTGTCTTTGACCGCGGCGGGGCGGGTCCTCCCGCTTTTCGCGACCGGCCCGGGGCGCTACCGCGCGCTCTTGGGCCTCACCGCCGAGAGCCCGCCGGGTCCCGTCAGCCTGGTCGCGGCCAAGACGCGGCGCTGGCGCCGCCCCCTCGAGTCCGTCCTGTCGGTCCCCGTCGAGGCGCGCCCGTTCAAGCCGCAGAAGCTCACGATGGCCCCCGAGAAGGCCAGCCTCCCCTCCGGGCCGGGCGCCCGCGACGCGGTCGCCCGCATCCGCGCGGTGGCGGCGGTCGACACTCCGGAGCAGCGCTGGGACGGCCCGTTCGCCCTGCCCGCCGAGGGACGCCTGTCGGGCCCCTACGGCAACCCGCGGACCGTCAACGACAAGCCCTGGGCCTGGCACAAGGGGCTCGACGTGGCGGCGCCGGTGGGCTCGACGGTGACGGCCCCGGCCGCCGGCGTCGTCGCCCTAGCGGGGACCTATCCGGTGCAGGGCGGGACCGTGGTCATCGACCACGGCCAGGGGCTGATGAGCGCCCTGTTCCATCTGGGAGAGCTGTCGGTCAAGAACGGCGACGAGGTGTCGAAGTCGAGCCCGGTGGCCCGGGTGGGGGGCTCGGGGTTCTCCACGGGCGCGCACGTGCACTGGGGGGTGTATGTGCACGGCGCGGCCGTGGACCCCGAGCCGCTGCTCCGGCGCGGCCCTTAGCGCCGCCTCAATACTGCTGCATCTTGCAGCAGTACATGAACCCGGCGACCGGGATGGCGCCGCCCTCGATGCGCCCGCTGTTGGACGACCACCCGATCGCCGACCAGCCCTGTCCGCCGTTGGGGCAGTACTGCGTGTTGCCGAACGCGTAGCCGACGAACCGGCACGAGTTCGCGATGTACTGCGAGTCGTCCGGCCCGATGCGGATGCGCCCCGTCTGCGAGCCCAGGACGATGTCGCCGGTCTCCGAGTACATGCCGGTCAAGCCCCAAGCGTCGCCGACGCGCAGCCAGCCGCCGTTCTCGTTGCCCTGGACGTGCATGTTGCGGCCCGTCACCGAGATGCCGGTGCCGTAGACGTCGGTGTACGCGCCCCCGACGCCCAGCTGGCCGTCGAGCTGGGTGCGGTTGCCGGCCCCGGCCACATGGAGCTTCGTGTTGGCCGCCGGCGACGTCGTGCCGATGCCCACCGCCCCGGTGTTGTAGGCCAGGAACGTGTTGTTCTGCGACCGCATCTGGTCGTAGACGCCGTACGGCGACGGATAGTACGTCGTCATCGTCAGCTGCTCGGTCGACAGGACCGAAGGATAGAACACGACGACGGCCAGCGCCGCCAGCGCCGCCAGCTCACGCCGCCCGAGGCTGACGGTCAGGCTCCACTTCTTGTCTTCCATACTCCCCCCCACGTCACCAATTCACGGTCATCTGGACACGGCCGCCGGCCTGGCAGGTGATGTTCACGACCGGGCCGCCCAGCGAAGTGAAATTGCACGAGTCGTTGGAGCCGCCGCCGCACGGGACCCCGGACCAGGCGACCGACTTGTTCGCGTAGCAGCGGTCCACCCAGTCGCGGTAGTCGGCTCCGGACTTCACGCGCGCCACCATCATGTGGTTCATGAACATCACCTTCATGACCCCGGTCGCGAGGATGATCAGCAGCACCGACATCACGAGCACCTGCACCAGCGCGGAGCCGCGTTCCGTCCTCATAACCTGGCGTCGAACTGCGTGTTCGCCACCGTCTGGACCTCGTACTGCATCACCGGGATCTTCCCGGTCGCGTCGCGCTGGAAGACCATCCCGATGTGGACCTGGTTCCCGGCCGCCATCGCCGTGGTGCGCACGAAATAGTTGGGGATGCTCGCGGGGACCATCACGCGCGAGGCCACGAACTCGGGGACGGCGCCGCCGACGGTGGAGCCGCAATTCCCGTTCGAGAGCACGGGGGAGGGGCAGATGTTCGCCCAGTTGTACTGGTAGAGGCAGGGGGCCGGGGCCTCGGGGGTGCCGCAGGTCCCCACCGCGCCGGGCTGCACGCAGTAGCCGAACGACCCGAACGCCACGGCCGCCGTGTTCTGCACCCCGTCGGGCGCCATGTTGGTGCAGCCGCGCAGGACGTTGCCCGAGCCGCCCTTCGGCGGGCTGTCGAGGCGCGTCGCCGAGACCAGGTTCTGGGTCATCCCCTTGAAGGCGACCATCGCGGTCGTCTTCAGGCGCGCGTCGCGCAGGACCGCGCCGCTCTGCGAGAAGGCGGTCGTGTAGATGGCGGCCAGCCCCGCGATGACCATGCTGAAGATCAGCGTCGCGAGCATCAGCTCGACCAAGGTGAAGCCGGGGGCGCGCTTCAGTCCTGCCATGACACGTTGAACCTCACGCTCTTGCACATCAGCGCCCCGCAGGGCGTGTCCGAGACGGTGTACGAAAGCTGTCCGTTGATGGGCGGGTTCTTGAACGTCGCCGGCAGCGACGCGGTCATCGTGTGGACCCCGTTCTGGAGCGCGTAGCAGGCGCAGGGGTCGCCCGGGAGCACCCAGCCGGGGAACGGCCCGGGCTGGGTCGTGTCCGCGGTGACGAAGGATTTGAGGGTCTCCATATAGGCCCGCACGTAGAACATCGCCTCCGCCCGGCGCCCGGTCTTCTTGGTCCCCATCTTCGCCGTCAGCACGAGCGAGAACACGGAGGTCACCACCACCGAGACGAGCATGACGGCCACCAAGGTCTCCACCAGCGTATAGCCGAGCCGCCCGGAGCGCGCACGGCGCCCCGCGGCTCGACGGCCCCGGACGCGAAAAATACCCATCATATCCGACCCGGGGACGGCCCCGGGTCCTTCCTCAAGCTTAACAGCCGACCTGACCCCCGTCAATGGCAAATAACCATTGTTTTTAAATGAGATATTAAAAATGTCGAGGCGGCGCCGGGATTCGGCGCCGCCTCGCGTTTCAGGCGGGAAAACAGCTAGGTGCGGATGGGATTCGAACCCATGAATACGAGTTTTGCAGACTCGCCCCTTAGACCACTTGGGTACCGCACCGACCGGGGGCGATTATAGCTTTTCAGCCCAGGTTGATGCGCATGTTGCGCTTGTTGCCGCGCTGCACGCTGCACGACCATTGGCCGCCGACGTAGACGATGACCGTCGGCGTCTTCCCGTTAGCGAGCTTCTTGGCCCAGCGGCGGCGCATGCTGACAGACGGCTCGTCGAGGCGGAGGGCGGTCTGGGTGTCTTCCATCTGAGTCTCCTGTCCGCGGGGTCCGCGGTACCCAGAGTATGGAAGACGGGCCGGTTTTTGTATTGCACGAATCGGACATCGACCTGGGAAGGCGGGTCCAGGCCTCCGGAGGCCTATGGGCCCAGCGAGAAGGGGGGTCTACGCCTCGGGGGTGGGGACGAAGCCCTGCGGCTGCATGGCCGTCCAAGACGCCGCGGTCTTGAGGAAGCCCATCGGCGTGAGCCCGGCGAAGTCGGAAAAGTCCCGGATGAGGTGCGACTGGTCGAAATAGCCGTGGTCGGCGGCCAGGCCCACCCAGTCGGCCTGGGCCGGGTCCGTCAGCCGGCCGCACAGGGCCTGGAAGCGCACGATGCGGCTGAAGACCTTGGGCGAGAGGCCCACCCACTCGTCGAAGAGGCGCTTCAAGTGCCGGGCGCTGCAGCCGGCCTTCCGCGCCAGGTCCGCGACGCTGGCGGTGCCCTGGGCCTCGAGGGCCGTCTCGAGCGGCTCCGGCAGGGCCGTCGGATAGCCTTCGAAGCGCTCGAGGCGGCGGATGAAGGCAGCCTCGACGACCTTCTTGACGGCGAGAGGGGTCTTGGCTTCCGCGACGCGCTCTTCGAGCTCGCGCCCCTCGGCGCCCCAGGCCTCGCCCAAGGTGACGACGCGGTCGGTGAACTCGTCGAGCCCCGAGCCGAAGAAAGGGTGGGCCTTGCCGGGACGGAAATTGAAGCCGATGACTTGCGAGCCGTCGGGGACCGAGAATTCGCCGGGGATCGTCGCAGCCCCCATGAAGGTGACGCGCGGGACCGGCGCGAACCGCCCGGAGGCGTCCTTCATCTCGATGGCGGGGCCCTTGAGCACCACCAAGGACGGCCAGAGGTCGGCGTGGGTCGTGTTCGTAAGCGGCTCGGGGCCCTGGCCCGAGATGGTCTTCACGACGCAATAGCGCAAAAACGGCCGCAACGCCTCGTGGACCGGCATGTTGTAGCGCTTCATGGACTCCCGGCTAGGGTAGCCGTGGGGGCGGCCATTGTCCCGGACCCGGGGACCTAGAGCGGCCTAGGTCCAAAGTCTAGCGGCCCAAACGCCGCTTAAGCTCCGCGCTCAAACGCCCGCCGCCGGCGGCGAGCGCCTTCTCGTAGACCGCCCGCGCCTCGTCGGCCCGCCCCTCGCCCTCGAGGAGAGCCCCCAGAGTGAGCGCCGCCGCCGCGAGCCCGGGGTCGGCCTGAAGCGCGCCTGCGAGCATCGCCTTGGCCTCGCCGGTGCGCCCGACCAAAGCGAGCGCCACCGCCTTGTCGGCGAGGACGTCGGCGCCGGGCGAGCCGACGCGGCCGAAGGCCGACAGCGCCCCATCGGCGTCGCCCAAGTCCTGCAGGCCGATGGCGAGGGCCCGCCACGCCGTCCCGTCGCCCGGCGCGAGCGTCCCGCCGAGGAGGCGCGGGGCCAGGAGGCGCTCCGAACCCGGCCGCACACCCGCGAGGTCGCCCAACAAACCCCGCAGCGCCGCGGCGTCCGAGAAGAGAGCGGCGGCTCCACCGGAGCGCGCCGTCGCGCACAGGCGCCGCGCGTCGAGCGCCGCCCAGGCCAGGTCGGCGGCCTCGGGACGCCTCGCGCGCGCGGCGGCCTCGGCCCCGAACATCCAAGAGAGAGCGCGCTCGGAGCAGGACAGGCCCCGCAGGTCGTCGAAGGAGGCTGGAGCCCCGCCGAGGAGCCGCGCCCAGGCCGCCAGCGGCGCGGCGCGGCGCAAGCCGCGGCTCTCCGCGAGCTCGAAGGACTCCGCCGCCCCGCCCAAGTCCCCGCGCACGAGCCGGCGTCGGCCGCTCC
>SCTT01000578.1 GCA_004322435.1 bacterium | reverse complement strand
CGGATCTTTGGCCGGTGCTGGGTGAGGCAGGATCGGATGAGTTTGGGCAGGTCCACGGTTTCTTTATGCAGCGTCAGTTTGCCGGAATCGATCGAGGCAAGGCTCAACAGGTTGTCGATGATCTCGAGCTGGCGGTTATTCGCCTCGAAGGCCCGTTTGATAAAGGTCTGCTGTTTTTTATCTAGCTCGCCACCAACCCCATCTAAGAGGAGCGATAGAAACGCCTTTACGCCACTGGCGGGTGTACGAAGCTGGTGCGAGGCGAGAGAGACAAATTCGCGCTTGGCGATATCGAGCTCGTGTATTTCGGTAATGTCCTGCGCAGTTCCGGCGATCTTTGTGACGTGGCCGCGCGACGTTTCGACCGGCCGGCCTTCACTATGGATGTATTTCACCTGGTTGTCGGCCGTAATGATACGATGATCAATACTGTAGTTCACGCCTTTTTTGATAGCGTCATTAATGACAGCCATCAACTCTTCGCGGTCTTCGGGGTGAACGCAGTTGAGGTAGGTGTCATACCGTAGCCGAGTGCGGAGCGGCAAGCCAAAGATGTGGAACAATTCATCCGACCACGTGATGGTGTCGTGCACAATATCCCATTCCCAGCTGCCTAATTTGGCGATTTCTTGGGCCCGGATCAGGGCGTCAAGGTTGTCGGTTGCTTGACGCTGCTTTTCTAAGAGCAGCTTTGTGATAAAGTCGACCGCCAGAGCGATGATGAGCAGTATGGCAGGGAAAAAGACGATCGTATTTATGACGTAGGCGAGATTGGTCCTGACACTGGGGTCGTATGCGCCAGAACTGTGGATGATATTTGCATAATCAGCAACGATGAGCAGCACATATACACTCGAGCTGAGCACCGCCGTCATATAGGAGGCACGGTGCCCAAAGAGCGCTGCCGATATGAGGATGGGTATGGTAAACAAGATAGGGCTTCGGCTCTCGATACCACCTTTGGTATAGATCAAAAACGAGATAAGGAAGATATCGAGAACGATCCATACAACACAGAGGTACTTGAGATAGGTACGGTTTTTATGTATCTGCGTCAGGATATAAAAAACGAGGTTGCTCAGCAGGCCGGCGCCAAGCAATGTCAAATCGCTGCGGGTTTGGTCGCTGAACCCTTCAAAAAGATAGAGAGTAAATATGCCGGGTATACCGATTACCAGTAAAAAGAGCAGGCGGACAAAAGCATACCACTGGGTTCGCTCAGATAGGTCGAACGCATCAAGCTTTCGCAATCCTAAACTCATCGTGAGATAAGTATACCTGATTTCTACCCGACGGCGCGACGAGTCGGTGCTTTAGTAACGTTCGAGAAAATCAATAACTTTATACGCAGCCAGTTGAGTCGCAAACCCGCCTTGCTGGTTTTCAAATGAGTGACCCGTCAGGGGTAGCAGCAACACGTCCCGCGGTACACCGTGGCGATCAAGTGCCTGGGCGAGGATGAGGGCGTTTTGAGCTGCGACGAGGTCATCTCGTTCACCTTGCACTAACAAGCTCGGGGGAGCATTGGGCGTGACGGCATGAAGGGGGGAGAGCGAGCGATAGCGGTCTGGGTACTCGCTAGGACTGCCGCCGATAAAATCAAGTTCGGCCGAGATGTCGCGACTGGTTTTGTAGTCGAGCTCGAGATCAACTGGGCCATACAGCGAGATCACTGAACGGACTTGGTTGTAGCGATACGCTTCGAGAAGCGCAAGGTGGCCGCCAGCTGATTGTCCGAGCAGGTGTATGCTCTGCGGATCGATTGACAGCTCGGTGGCATGGTCTTCGAGGTAGCGTAGCGCTTCGTGAATATCGCTCGGTGCGTCTTGCCAGCTATGATAGGCATCGC